>JAYTAY010000478.1:0-2538 GCA_043737255.1 Luteimonas sp. | reverse complement strand
CTGCGCATGATCCGGACGGCGATCTGCTCGAAGGTGTCCCGCTCACATCACCGACCGCTCGGGTGTTGGCGTATCGCTGGCCGGTATCGCGCATCGGCCCAAGCCATCAACCGGAGGTGGCGCCCGAACAACCGACGTTGCTTCTGGTACGTCGCGACCACGAAGGTACGGTGCGCTTTGCCGAGATTTCGCCGCTGGTCTATCGCTTGCTCGAACTGTTCGGCGAAGCACCAGAACGCAGTGGTCGCGAAACGCTGATCGCATTGTCGCGGGAGGCCGGCGCAAGCCACGCGCTGCAGTTCGTCGAAGACGGCGTGGCGATGCTGCAGCGCCTGCACGACGAAGGGACGATCCTGGGAACCCGCACTTTGTAGGAGCGCCCCACGGGCGCGATATGGCTCTACTGGTAAAGCCCATCGCGCCCATGGGGCGCTCCTACAAAAAACATCCCACACCCACAACTCGCATCGCAAAAAAATCAGTGACTGGCAGTGGAGACCGGATCGCCACCGCGATCCTTGCAACCCCAGTTGAGGATCGGCGTACCCGCAGGCAGGCGCTTGCGGAAGTCGTCGATGGCATCGTGCTTTGGATTCACCACCACTGGCTTGACCGCGGTTTCCAGCAGCGGCAGATCGGCACTGCTGTCGGAATAGACCGTGGCGATGTCGCCAAGATAACCGGCATCGCGGATCATCCGCACCTTCTCCTCTGCATGGCAGTGGCGAACCGCCATCACCGCGCCGAAACGCGGCCCGACCCTGGTGCCGATGACCGGCACTTTCTCGTGCGCGACGAAGCGCAGGATCTCGCGCGCCAATTCCGGCGGCGCGCCGGTCGCGATCAGCACGCGGTCGCCAGCGACCATGTGGTGATGCAGCACGTCGAGTGCGATCGGCAACAACCGTGCTTTGAGCTTTTCAGAATGCATGCCGACGTAGCGATCGATCAACAGGTCCAGATCGCGGCGTCGATGCATGCCGATGGTGCCGATCCACAGGAATCCGGAAATCCCGCGCCGTCGTGTCGGCAGGAATGCGATCATCGGGCCCAGCACAACGGACGCCAGCACCGCGGTAACCGCACGCAACGGATTGCGTAGCAACAACCAGCGGACCAGATGTGCGCCGGAATCGCCGTCATACAGGGTGTGGTCGAAATCGAACACGACCAGCGGGGAGTTCGGCGATGGAGGTGGATAGCTCTGGGTCATGCGGCGAAGAATAGCTGGCGCAACGCCGCACCGGGATCCTCGGCACGCATGAAGGTTTCACCTACCAGGAAGGCTTCGATGCCGGCTGCGCGCATGCGTGCGACATCCGCGGGCGCGACGATGCCGCTTTCGGTCACCAGCCGCCGATCGCGCGGGACGGCGTCGCGCATCGCCAACGTCACCTCAAGCGACACTTCAAACGTGCGCAGGTTGCGGTTGTTGATGCCCAGCAACGGGGCCGGCACCTGCAAGGCGCGCTCGAGCTCGTCGATGTCGTGTACTTCGATCAGCACGTCCATGCCCAGCCCCATTGCCAACATCGACAGGTCAGCCAGCTGCGCATCGTCGAGTGCGGCGACGATCAGCAGGATGCAGTCGGCGCCGAGCACGCGCGCCTCATGGACCTGATACGCATCGACGGTGAAATCCTTGCGCAGCACCGGCAGCGCGCAGGCCTCGCGCGCCTGCTGCAGGTACGCATCGGCGCCCTGGAAGAAGTCGACATCGGTCAGTACCGACAGGCACGCCGCGCCGCCGAGTGCGTAGCTGCGCGCAATGTCCGCTGGCTTGAAGTCTGGACGGATCACCCCCTTCGATGGACTGGCCTTCTTGATCTCGGCGATCACGGCCGGCTGTCCGGTCGCGATTTTCGCCTCGATCGCGGCGGCAAAGCCGCGCACCGGCGGTGCATCGGCGATGCGTACGCGCAAGTCAGCAAGTGGGTGCAGACGGCTGCGCGCTTCGATTTCCTCGCGCTTTCGGGCGACGATGGTGTCGAGGATGTCGCTCATGCGTGATCCGTCCGCGTTGCGCCATAGGCGCGCTCCACGCATGCGACGCGAACTTCAAAGTGCTGGTAGCAATCACTGCGTCCGCGTTCGCGCGCGTCGGCATGTTCGCTGTGCCGACGCCACGCGAGGATGTTGTCCTCGGTGTCGAAATAGGCAACGGTGATGCCGAAACCATCCGCATCGCGGGTCGATTCGACCTCCAGAAATCCAGCTTGTCGCTGTACCAGTTCAAACATGCGTGCCACCTTGCCGTCATAGCCTTGTTCATCACGGCCATTGCGACGCGACGAAAAACTCGCTGCGTAATACGGTGGGTCCTGCAACTGCGCGAATCCAGGATCGGCCATGTCAGTGTGTCTCGACCGGTTGTCCCGCCAGCTGTTGCGTCATGGCGATGAAATGTTCGAGTTTGGCGCGCGCGTCACCGCTGGCGATGGCCACGCGCGCGCGCTCGACGCCATCGGCGATGCTCTCGGCGATATCGGCCGCGTATAACGCTGCGCCGGCATTCAACGCAACGATCTCGCGCGGCAA
>JAYTAY010000477.1:0-2541 GCA_043737255.1 Luteimonas sp. | reverse complement strand
AGAACGTCGAAGCTTTGGTGACGCGATTTCCCATACGGATCATCGCCACCGAGATCGTCGACGAGGAAAAACGTCTTCTGGCCCAGCGCAAAACCGAGGCAGAGCGACTGCGCAACCAGACGTTGGCGCTGACCCTGGGCGCGATGTTCGCCCAACTGGTGTTGCTCGGACTGGTGAGCTATTTCTCGCAACGCCAGATCGGGCGTCGGCTACAAGCGGAGCGCGACGGCCTGCGGGCCAGCGAACGCGCACAGTCTGTCTTGCAGACCGTGCGCGAACCGATCGTGCTGACGGATACAGACCAACGGGTGGTCATGCACAACACCGCATTTTCCGAGCTTTACTCGGTAGGAACAGAAAGTGTGGTCGGCACGCCCTTGGCAGAAGTGGGGAATGGGGCCTGGCAGGACGGTGCAATGCTGCAACGCCTCAAGGATGTGCTGTACCGCGGTCGCGAACTGTGGGACTACGAGCAAGTGCAGCACACGGTCGATGGCGTCGAACGCACCATGTCGGTCAATGCCCGCCAGATGCCACTGCCGGACCGCGACGACAAGGTGGTGTTGATCACCGTGGCTGACATCACCACACGCAAGGCTGTCGAATCGCGTATTCAGGAACTCAACCGGCAGTTGGAAGGCAAGGTCGAACAGGTCTCGGATGTGAATCGCGAGCTGGAAGCCTTCAGCTATTCGGTCTCGCACGACCTGCGCGCACCATTGCGCCACATTGCCGGGTTCGCCGACAAGCTTGCGAAGCATCTTGGCGAGACTGCGGACGACAAGAGCCGCCACTATCTGGAAGTAATCGGCGAATCGGCCAAACGCATGTCGACGCTGATCGACGACCTGCTGGTGTATTCGCAACTGGGGCGAAGCGCGCTGCGCCTGCGGGCGGTCGATACGCAATCGATGGTGGCCGAGACGCGTGCCATGCTCGATGCCAATGCGCAAAGTGATAATCCCGACCGGCGGATCGAATGGCGCATCGGTGCGTTGCCCATCCTGGTGGCGGACGAGAACATGATGCGGCAGGTCTGGCAGAACCTGCTCGGCAACGCCGTCAAATACAGCGGGCGCAGCGATCCCGCGGTCATCGAGGTCAATCACGCGTTCAACGACGATGGCAGTCATCATTTCAGCGTGCGCGACAACGGCGCTGGCTTTGACATGGCATACGCCGGCAAACTGTTCGGCGTGTTCCAGCGCCTGCACAAGGCCAGCGAATATCCCGGCACAGGGATCGGTTTGGCCACTGTTCGCCGTGCACTGATGCGGCACGGCGGCAGCATCTGGGCGGATTCCTCGCCCGATGCCGGCGCCACCTTCCACTTCACCTTGCCTCCCACCCTCGGCCACCCCTCCAACCGCGAGCCAACTGCATGAACGCCATCCGCACCATCCTGCTTGCCGAAGACAGCCTCGCCGATGCCGAGATGGCGATCGACGCGTTGCGCGACGCCAATCTGATCAATCCCATCATGCACGTCGAAGACGGGGTGGAAGCCATGGACTATCTTCTCTGCCGCGGCCGGTTTGCCGACCGGCCCGATGGCAACCCCGCCGTGTTGTTGCTGGACATCAAGATGCCGCGCATGGACGGACTGGAAGTCCTGAAAAAAATGCGCGAGAACGAACACCTGCGCGTTATTCCGGTGGTGATGTTGACCTCCTCGCGCGAGGAAAGCGACCTGGCGCGCAGCTGGGACTTGGGCGTCAACGCCTACGTGGTCAAGCCGGTGGATGTTGACCAGTTCTTCGAGGCGGTCAAGGCGCTGGGCAAGTTCTGGGGGGTGTTCAACGAAGCCCCGCAACGCGACTAAGCGGACATGGGCACGTCTTTGTCCACCTTCCGTGAACTACGCATCCTGCTGGTCGAAGATTCCGCGGAGGATGCGGAGCTGACTGGCATCGAATTGCGCGAAGCGGGTTTACACGTGGAGTGCCGCCTTGTGGCCGATGAAGCCGGTATGCGTGACACGCTGGCCACGTTCCGCCCGCATCTGATTCTGTCCGACCTCAACCTGCCCGGCTTCTCCGCCGCAAGCGCGTTGAAACTGGCGCGCGAACACGAATCCGATGCGCGCTTCATCGTCTTCAGCGGCACGTCCGAACGCGATCACCCCGCCATACCCGGGATCGACAGCTGGCTGTGCAAGATCGACGCTGCCCGGCTGCCCGGCATGATTCGCGACATGTTCAATATCTCCGCCGACGCGACACCGTGAGTGGGAGAGCTTGAACTCTTATTGCGATGCGGCCATCGGCCATCCATTACACGGCCCGTATCAAGACAACGAATACGGTTTCCCGCAGCGGGATGAAACGGTGTTGTTCGAGCGCCTGCTGCTGGAAATCAACCAAGCCGGATTGAGCTGGCATACCATCCTGAAAAAACGCGACGGATTTCGTGGCGCCTACGATGACTTCGATGTCGATACCGTCGCCGGATATGGCGAGACCGATCGACTACGCCTGCTGGGCGATGCCAGCATCATCCGCAACCGCTTGAAAGTGGACGCCGCGATCCACAACGCGCAGG
>JAYTAY010000476.1:0-2545 GCA_043737255.1 Luteimonas sp. | reverse complement strand
AAGGTTGACTTTCAAGTGTAAACCGCGCCGCCAAATCGACGTGACCTATTGTCGCACTGCAACATGGATTGCAGGCAACAACCCCAGTTCGGTTGCGGCTCCTGAACAAGGGCTGCTATCATTCCAAGGCTTGATCGGCCTGATTTATGGGCCTGATTGGGCGTTTGCCCGACTCTCGCTAACGGATGTTGAATGCGGAATTCGCTCGCAAGCGGACGGCGGGTAGCCCTGCTGACTGTCTTTCTGCAAGGGGTCGTGGTACTCGCAACCGCTTTGATTTTCGCGCTTGCGGGCTCGACCAAGGCGTGGGGCGTGCTGGTCGGGGGCGGCATCATCGCCAGTGGCAACCTCATTTTTGCGTGGCGCCTGTTCGGCAGACGCGTAAAGACAGCGGGTGGCGCACTGGGATCGGCTCTGCTTGGCCAGTTGCTGCGCTGGATCTGGATAGGCGGTGGACTCGTGCTGGCGATGGCCAACGGGTTTGACCCGGTAGGCGTCCTGATCGGTGCGGCTGTCGCACTGCTGGCACATCTGGGTGGTTTGCTCATCAAGCATTGAATGGCGGAGAGATTGTGAGTACCGAAGCATCAACCGGCGGCCTCAACGAGTACATCCAGCATCACTTGCAGCACAACGTGTTGGAGTTTGGCAGTGGCTTCAATATCGATACCTGGGTGGTGTCGTTCCTGCTTGGCATGTTGTTCGTTGCATGGTTTGGTTTTGCGGCTCGCAAGGCGACTTCCGGCGTGCCCTCGAAGGGGCAGGCGTTCGTTGAGTTGGTCGTTGAATTCATCGATGGCCAGGTTCGCGACATTTTCCATGGCGACCGTCGCACGGTCACCCCGCTGGCGCTGACCATCTTCATGTGGGTTCTTTTCATGAACCTGATGGACCTGCTGCCGCTCGATTTTCCAGGTTTCGTTGTCCGCCACGCCGCCGGCATCGAAGTGGCGCAACACACCTATTTCCGCTGGGTGCCCACGGCCGACCTCAACACCACGGCAGCCATGGCGACGGCGGTGTTCTTCATCATTCTTGGCCACGGCATGCAGGCCAAGGGCATCGGCGGCTTCGGCAAGGATCTGTTGACCTCGCCCTTCCATGCCAGCGGCGTCGGGGCAATTGCGCTGGCGCCGTTCAACCTTTTGCTCAACATCATCGAATACCTGTCGAAGCCGGTTTCGCTGGCGATGCGACTGTTCGGAAACATGTACGGCGGCGAGCTGGTCTTCATGTTGATCGCGGGTTTGATGGGCGGCGGTTTGCTGACGCTGTCGTTCCTGCCCGGTGTGGTGTTCAACACGATGTGGGCCATCTTCCACATCCTGATCATCTTCCTGCAAGCCTTCATCTTCATGATTTTGAGCGTCGTCTACATCGCCGGCGCTCGCGAAACGCATTGATTTTTCTTTTCTTTTCTCTTTTTTTCACTTAACTGCGCTTACGGAGACAACCATGGAATACATCGCCAACGTTCAGAGCTTGACCGCCATCGCCATCGGCCTGATGGTCGGTCTGGGTGCCCTCGGTGCCTGTATCGGCATCGCCATCATGGGTGCGAAGTTCCTGGAATCCGCCGCTCGCCAGCCGGAGCTGGTGCCGATGCTGCAGGGCCGCATGTTCCTGCTCGCCGGCCTGATCGATGCGGCGTTCATCATCGCGCTCGCCGTCGGCCTGCTGTTCACTTTCGGCAACCCGCTGCTGGCTGCGTTGAAGTAAGAAACCCGGATGACGCGACGGCCTTCTGGCTGCCTGCGCCGCTGCATCGAAACCGGCGACTGCGCAAGCGGTCGCCGAACCTGTTTTCCAAGGAGTTCCCATGAACGTTAACTGGACCTTTTTCGGCCAGGTGCTTTCGTTCGCGATCCTGGTCTGGTTCACCACCAAGTTCATCTTTCCGCCTTTGATGGCTGCGATCGAAGAACGCCAGAAAAAGATCGCTGAAGGTCTCACCGCTGCCGACCGTGCCAAGAAAGAACTCGCCGATGCCGACGCTCGCGTCGCCGACGAGATCAAGAAGGCGCGCGTGGAAGCCGGTGCGATCGTCGAAAAGGCGCACGCCCATGCCAACTCGATCGTCGAGAAGGCCAAGCTGGACGCCATCGTCGAAGCGACCAAGCAGAAGGCAATGGCTGCTGCCGAGATCGAAAGCTACGCCCACCAGGCGCGCGAGGAATTGCGCAGCAAGGTCGGTGCGCTGGCGATTGCCGGTGCGCAGAAAATTCTCGGCCGCGAGATTGACGGCAATGCCCACAAGGCATTGATCGACCAGCTCGTTACCGAGATTTGACGCCATGGCCAGCGCAATGACCCTCGCCCGCCCGTACGCCCGCGCCGCTTTCGAGCTGGCACGCAAGGATGGCGGTCTGGCCGACTGGTCGGGCAAGCTCGGTTTCGCCGCGCAGGTGGCCCACGATCCGCAACTGGCTGGCCTGTTCGGCAGTCCGCGCGTCGGCCAAGCCGAGCTGGAGTCGCTGTTCCTGCCAGACGGTGTTGCGGCTGATTCAACGTTCGCCAACTTCATCCACGTGCTAGCCGACAACAG
>JAYTAY010000475.1:0-2548 GCA_043737255.1 Luteimonas sp. | reverse complement strand
CGCACTGGCAGGCTGTCGTGGGCGTGCGTTACGACCGTTTCGAGGTGGACTTCACCGATTTGCGCAATGGAGTGTCTGCGGCGAACCGTGAGTTGTCCTCCACCGACACGCTGTGGTCACCGCGCGCTGGGCTGGTCTACAAACCGATGGAAAATATCTCGCTCTACGGAAGTTATGGTGTCACCTACCTGCCACGCTCAGGCGAACAGCTGTCCTCGCTTGCGCCCAATGCGCAGTCGCTGGATCCGGAGGAATTCAGGAACTACGAAATCGGCGCGAAATGGGATATCCGCTCCGATCTCACCGCCAACGCCGCGGTCTATCGGCTCAACCGCAGCAACGCCGCCGTGGTCGATCCCGCGGACACCACCCGTTTGCTTCTGTTGAGGGGCGACAGCCAGCGCGTCGAAGGCATCGAACTGTCGCTGATCGGCAAGCTCACCGAAGCCTGGCAGGTGATCGGCAGCTATGCCTACCAGGACGGCAGGAC
Organism: Luteimonas sp.; assembly: GCA_043737255.1. Classification (GTDB taxonomy): domain Bacteria; phylum Pseudomonadota; class Gammaproteobacteria; order Xanthomonadales; family Xanthomonadaceae; genus JALYOU01. The sequence goes on along the minus strand of JAYTAY010000475.1, from coordinate 2,058 downwards.
CACACGGACCGTCGGCAGCACACCCGCCGGTCAAGTACTGGCGCAGACGCCAAGACACACCCTCGGACTGTGGAACCGTTACGACTTTTCGACACGGTGGGGTGTCGGCCTCGGTGCGATTTACCGTGGCCAATCCTTCGCCAGCATCAGCAACGCGGTCACGCTCAAAAGCTATACCCGCTATGACGCTGCGGTGTATTACAGGTTTAACGAGCGTTTTTCCGCGCAGCTCAATATCGAGAATCTGTTCGACAAGAGTTACTTCTCGTCGGCACACAGCGACAGCAACATCTCGCCGGGCGCACCAGGCGGCGCGTACCTGGGCATGACGTTCAAGTTTTGAGGCAACACGGCAAAATCAACTGCATGGCTTGCTGTTCCTGGATTCCGAACACAGACCAGCATGAATACCACCACCGTTACCCCCGACCTCGCCCGCCGTCGCAGCAACACCACGCATCGCTGGATCCGCCAGATCCATCTGTGGATCGGCGCCTGGGGTGCATTGGCGGCGGTGATCTAAGGATTTACCGGCCTGGTGATGAACCATCGCTTCGGCGATGGCGCGTGACCGCAGGGCCACAGCGCCGAGTCGGGCCGCGTGGTGCTGAGCGTGCCCGCCGTTGCGCGCGAAACACCCTAAGCCTTCACGCAGCGGCTGCGCGAGACGCATCGACTGGATCCGCAAACGGTGCGCAAGGCCAAACCCGATGGCGCGAAACTGGCTGGCCGCGAAGTGACCCAACCGACCAAGTGAAATCTCTCCGGCGGCATGGCGAGGGCATCGTGGGCACTCGAATTCGTGCCTGGCAACGCCACCGCCGAAGTGAAACAGAGCCAGCACACGCCATTGGCTGCATTCAACCGCCTGCATAAGGGCGTTGGGGGTGGATTCGCATCGATCCTGCTCGCAGACAGCTTCGCCATCGGCATGCTGCTGCTGGGCCTGTCGGGATTGTGGATGCGGGGGCGCGGCCGCACCCCCAAGCAGATGGTTGCCAGCGTGTTCGGGTTGGCGGTGCTGGTGCTGGCTGCAGTGTTGGGACCAGTGCCGTTGTAGGTGTGAATTAATTCGCACCTACAAGGGCGTCATTCGGATCAACAGCGCTTCGCCGCCGCCATCCAGCACATGACGCGAACGCGATTGCCCTGCCTGCAGGATTGCCGTATCGCCAGCGGCCAGCATCGGCAAGCCTGACTCGTCGGCGAAGCGGGCCTGTCCCGCGATCAGATACACGGCCCATGTCGTTCCTGGATCAATGAAGATCACCATCGGCCCGACCATGGGTCGATGCCACAGCTGCGCATCGATGGCATCACGTCGCCACATCAGGTTGAAGTCATGCGTCGGGCCGTCGAGCAACTCGCCAACGATGCTGTCCTCTCCAGCGAAACGAATGCGTTCATGCGGCGGATGCAGTTCGCGGATCGTGTCATTGGCAAAACGCAATCGCAGGCCATGCCCACTCAACAGCACGAGTTCACGATCGATGCCAGGGAAGGATGAGAACTGCGCGTCCTGTTCGATCTCTGCGATCGACAATCGCCAGTCCCAATCGTCAACCTCGGGGAACTTGCAGATCTCCCGCGTCCAGCCTGCGCTGTTTCGCCAACGCTCGCGACGGTATTCATTGGCCGGGATAACGCGCGAGATCGGCTGCATGGTTGCGTCCGCGTCTGTATTCGGAGTCGTCACGAGTTTAGCGGGATGGTGAAGATGATTCATGAGCAGTTGTTTTTTTCGCTCGTCATTACCGATTCCGACCCTCCAAAAAAAGCCGCCGCCCAGCCGCACTTCCTGCGCGTCCTGGACGGCGATAACTTCCTTGTAAGGGCTTCTTGCCCGATCCGTGGAGCGTCCTGCTCCTCGACTACCGCCTCGCATCCGTGCGCGGCCAGCAGCAATGCTTAGCGCTTGGCGACCGTCTTCTTGGCGGCCGCCTTGGCTGCCGCAGTGCGGGCCGGCGCGCCGCCGCTCAACACGATGCGATCACGATTCTTTTCCACCGTTTTCAGGCCAATGCCCTTGACCATGGCCAACTGCTCGGCGCTCTTGAA
>JAYTAY010000474.1:0-6071 GCA_043737255.1 Luteimonas sp. | reverse complement strand
TCTTCATGTTGGCATTGGTGATGCTCGCGTTGTTCTACGCAGCCCACGATCGCGCGTTCCTGTCGTATTTCGGATTTTCCATCAGCGCGCTGTTGATGCTGGCTGCGTTGAACGGGCACTTGTACCTGCTGCCTGGGTTCCGCCTGCTTGGATCGTGGCGCGGGCAGGGAGTGAGCGCGCTGGCGATGCTGTTCAGCGCCGCCGCATTGCATATCCTGTTGCGTTATTCGGATGCGGCGGCGGCATCGCCGCGTTTGAACAGGGCCGCGAATATGTTTTGCGGCTTTCTGTTGCTGGTAAGTGCGGTGGCATTGATGGACATCCCCCTGCTGCGCAGCACGGTGCAGGCGGCCTCGTTGGCCGGCTGGTTGGCCGCAAGCCTCGGCTGCATCGTGATCAGCACGGACGCGGGTCGACGCGCGGTGCCGATGGCGTGGCCGATCATGTTCCTGTGCATGCTCAACCTTGTTGCCGCCATCGGCGCCGAAATGCTGTCGCGTGGATTGGTCCCCGATGTGTGGTGGATCCGGCGTGGCTACCAGGCGACGCTGCTGGCGACAGCCGCATTGCTCGCAGTGGGACTCGCCAGTCGCATCGGCGTCTATCGGGTCCAGCGCGACCGCGCCCGACTGGCGCGCGAGGACTCGGAACTGCGTGTCACGCGTCAGTCCGCACGCATGTCGCTGTCGGAGGGACTGCAGGTGCAACTCAAGGATTTGCCTGCCGGCGATGTGGAATGGATGGCCTATCGGCGGGTGATCGAACACCTGCATCCGATGTTGCAGCTGGATAGCATCGCGATCGCCGTGTACGGCGGCGCGATCCAGAACTTCCTGCAGGTCGAGCCCATTGATCGCCTGGAGGAATTCGCGCGTGCGATCACGCAGCGGCAGGACATGCTCGAGGGGTTGGCGCGAACGCGCGCGCCCCTGCAGATTCCCTTGCGCGATGCGCAAGACGGGACATCTTTGCAATCGGCGTTGGTGCCGTTGCCGGTGCGTTCGCCGGCATGGGGCGTCATTATTCTTGAGCGCGCGCAGGGCGATGGTTTTACCAGCGATGAGTTGATGCTGGTGGCGGAATTCGGGCGCCTGGCCACACTCGCGGTCGATGAAGCCAGTGCAGCAATGCGTTTGCGTCGCTCCGCCGAACTCGACGCACTCACCGGCACGTTCAATCGTCGTTCGCTGGACCAGTGGTTGACCCGTTGCTTCGGCGATGCGCACCGGGCAAGCAAGGACGTGTCGGTGTTATTCGTCGATCTGGACCACTTCAAGCGGGTGAACGACACGCATGGACATGCGGCGGGGGATCATTGTTTGCGGCGAACCTCGGCAGCGTTGCGCGAGGTGATTGGAGCGGGCGATCTGCTCGGTCGTTATGGAGGCGAAGAATTCATCGTCGTGTTGCCAGGCGCCACGTCCGATAGCGCGCGGCAGTTGGGCGAACGCATCCGTGCAGCAGTCGAGGCCCAGCAGATCGAATGGAACGGGGCGGCGTTGCCGATCACGGTGAGCGTCGGCGTGGCCACGCGTTCGCCGCTTGAGCAAGCTCCGACCGCGACCATCGAGCGCGCCGACAAGGCGCTGTATGCGGCCAAGCGTTCTGGTCGCAACCGGGTGTGCGTGGCGCCTGCCGAATTCGTTTGATGGCGTGCTGCAACAATACCCACCGGGATGTTCCGCCGCGAGGACACAAGACGTGCTGACCCTGGTCATCGGCAACAAGAACCTGTCGTCGTGGTCGTTGCGGCCATGGCTGCTGCTGCGACATTTTCGGGTTGAGTTCGACGAGCACCTGCTGTTGCTCGATACGGCCGCGTTCCGGGCAGAGGTCCTGGAATGGTCGCCAAACGCGCGCGTGCCGGCGCTGCATCACGATGGTTTGATCGTCTGGGATTCGCTGGCGATCTGTGAATACATCGATGAGACGTTCCTTGCGCGCCGCGGTTGGCCGGCCGCTGCATCCGCACGTGCGCAGGCGCGCTCGGCCGCTGCCGAAATGCATTCGGGGTTCGCGGCGCTTCGCCAGCAGTTGCCGATGAATTGCCAGCGTCATCCAGATGCTTATCGATGGGACGCCGAAGCCGAACGTGACATCGCACGCGTCCAGGAGATCTGGCGGATGCTCAAATCCGAACATGGACAGGACGGCCCGTTCCTGTGCGGTGATTTCGGCATCATCGATGCGATGTTCGCACCGGTTGCGGTGCGATTCGGCGGTTATGGGGTCGCGATGGACGAGACCGCGGCGGCGTTCGTCGATGCGATCCATGCATTGCCTGCGTTCCAGCTGTGGCATGCCGCGGCACTCTCGGAAACAGCAGGCATGGCACCGACCGATTTCCCTTGATGACTCAGCACGAACAGCATCGCGGCGCATTGATATCGATGTTGATGGGCGCCGCGTTGATCGGCACCAACGGACTGATGGTGCGCTTTGCCGAAACGCCGCCGACCGTGTCCGCGTTCTGGCGGATGCTGTTCGCCGGAATCATGTTGACCCTGTATGTATTCGCGACGCGCGGCTGGCAGCCGCTGCCACGTCGAGCGTGGCTATGGGCACTCGCGCCCGCGGCTGCCTTCGCGGCCGATCTGTGGCTGTGGCATCGCAGCATCCTGCTGGTGGGACCAGGCCTGGCGACATTGCTTGCCAACGCGCAGGTGTTCTTCATGGCGTTGGCTGGCGTGTTGTTGTTTCGCGAGCAACTCGGCATGCGTTTTCTCACCGGAATCGCGCTGGCATTTTTCGGCTTGTGGTTGATGCTGGGCGGCGCCTGGGAATCGCTGCCGACGCAGTACCGTTGGGGTGTATGGCTGGGGCTGGGGACCGGGATTTGCTACGCGGCATACAACCTCACCTTGCGGCGCGCGCAGCAGGAAGCGCGTGCATCGGCGACGCGCTCGTTGCTGGTCGAGCAGGTGTTGGCGATCGCCTCGCTGGGCTGCGCGCTATTGCTGGGCCTGGCCGGATGGGCGGAAGGCGCAAACTTCGCCATCCCGACATGGCGATCACTCTGCATCCTGTTGATCCTCGCGGCTGTCGGCCATTGCCTGAGCTGGGTTCTGATCTCGAAGGCGATGCCGCACCTTCGCGTGGCCCTGATTGGTTTGTTGTTGTTGCTGCAGCCGATCGTGGCCTTCCTGCTGGATGTGGGACTGCTGGACCGTGCAACGACGCCGCGCGAATGGCTCGGGCTTGCCTTCAGCCTTGCAGGCATTTTCGTCGCCGGGTTGAAGGGGCGCACGCGGCTGCCTGAACAGCTCGTTTGAAGCCCGTGCACATGGCGCAGACGGCTTGAAGCCGCATGATTTGCCCGCAAATCATGCGCACAACCTGACGGAAGCGACGACATGTTCGGAATCGGTGCCAACAAACAACGCATGGTTGATCCATCGCGCGCCCTGCACGGTCGCGACGCGCCCATGTCGATCGTGAAAGCGCACTACGTCCACAAGCGGCCGATTGCAGGCGGGGAACTCGAAGAGCAGGCCGGGTTGCAGCGCGTGCAATTCGGCATGGGTTGTTTCTGGGGCGCCGAGCGCAAGTTCTGGACGTTGCCGGGTGTGTTCACCACCGCGGTCGGCTACGCCGGTGGCTACACGCCCAACGCCAGCTATCGCGAAGTGTGTTCCGGCGAAACCGGGCACACCGAAGCAGTGCTGGTGGTGTACGCCCCGAAGGAAGTCCCCTTGGGGGACGACCCGGCCCAGGTGTCCTTCGATGAATTGTTGAAGGTGTTCTGGGAAAGCCACAACCCCACCCAGGGCATGCGCCAGGGTAACGACGCCGGCACGCAATACCGGTCAGCCATCTACTGCTATACCGACGCGCAATACCAGACTGCATTGGCAAGCCGCGATGCGTATCAAACACAGTTGAGCGCAGCAGGCCACGGCGAGATCACCACCGAAATTGTGTTCCCGGCGCCGACGTTCTATTACGCCGAAGACGAACATCAGCAGTACCTGGCCAAGAATCCGGGCGGCTATTGCGGCCTCGGTGGCACGGGCGTGAGTTGCTCGATCGGGATCGAAGCCACCACCGCTTGAAATCGCGGGTGCGAATTTATTTGCACGCTTTATCGAACTATCAAGAACGTGCGAATAAATGACGAGTCTTCGCCTGTTGTAAAACGTTTCGCACCTACGCCAATGCATGTCGCAATGGAATTTACAAGTCGTCACCCCGCACACGCGGGGTCCATTTTGATCTTTGTTAAGCAACTCAGAATTGTTCAGAGTGAGCTGGGAAAACATGTATCTTGAAAATCCTTGATGGTTTGCGCGACCGATTGCGCAAGGCAACGCTTTTGCTGAAAGCCACACCTCCTGCTGCCCGCGTGGATGTCGATGCCATCAACGACACGATCCAGCGTGCCCTCGCCTCCGCAGGGCTGGATACGCGGTCGGGTCCCATGAAAGGCGTTACCGATACCATCCAGCAAGCGCTGTCGGCCGCGGGATTGAATCAGCACGCCTCCAATCCCGGCCAGCGAGATACGGTGATTGAAGGGGTTGTGAGTCGCGTCACTGCCGCAAACACTGCAACCCCGCAACAAGGCACTCCGCGCGCCCGCGCCGAGCCGACATCGCACACCAAACCGGCACTTCCCGGCGAGTTCGTCAGCAGGTCGTTCACCAATCACGCCGGCACGCGCATCTACAAGGTGTACGTTCCTGCGAACTATTCGAGCGCGTTGGAACCCGTGCCGATGGTGGTGATGCTGCACGGCTGCACGCAGGATCCGGACGACTTCGCAGCCGGCACGGGCATGAACGATGCAGCGCGCGAGGCAGGGTGCCTCGTGCTGTATCCGGCGCAATCGCGCCAGGCCAATCCGCAAGGCTGCTGGAACTGGTTCAAGCGCACGCACCAGGCGCGCGGCCGCGGTGAAGCCGGGCTGCTGGCGGCGATGACGCAGAAGATCGCTGCCCAACACGAAGCGGATCCCTCGCGCATCTATGTTGCGGGACTGTCCGCCGGCGGCGCGATGGCTGCGATCCTGGGCGAGACCTACCCCGACCTCTTTGCAGCGGTGGGCGTGCACTCGGGGCTGGCCGCCGGCTCGGCGCGGGACCTGCAGTCCGCGCTCAGCGCGATGAAGAGCGGGGCGCCGGCAGCGACGAAGAGCGCAAAAGCGCCCACGATCGTGTTCCACGGCGACGCCGACGGCACGGTCCACCCTTCCAACGGCGCCCATGTGGTGGCATCGACGACGGCAGCGGGTGACACGCCGGACGTGGAGCGCCAACGCGCCCCGGCCGGCCGCGACTACACGCGCAGCGTGCACCGCGCCCCGGATGGCGGTGTGCTGGCCGAGCACTGGGTGGTGCATGGCAGCGCGCACGCGTGGTCGGGCGGCCGCTCCGCGGGGTCGTACACCGACCCGCGGGGTCCGGATGCGACGGCGGAAATGCTGCGGTTTTTCCTGGAGCATCCGCGCTCGGGGGGCTGAGGTTTACGGCGCCGCCGGCCCCGGCACGAAGACGTCGCTGAAGAAGTGGTGCGGATCCACGCCGCGCTCTTCGACGCAAGCCTTGCGTACGGCGGTCACCATTGGCGGCGCGCCGCAGCAGTACACCTCGTGGCCGGCCAGACTGCCCGGCGCATGAGCGCGCACCGCGTCATCGACACGGCCGTGGAAGCCGCCGAGCGCCGCGGCGTCGGCCGCATTCTCGACCGCCGGCAGAAAGACAAAGGCGGGCCAGAGCTTCTTCCAGCGTTCGACGGCGGCCGGCAGGTAAATGCCGTCCTTGTCGCGCCCGCCCCAGACCAGCGTGACCGGGCGCTCGATGCCCTTCTTCACCATGTCGTCCAGCAGCGACTTCACCGGCGCGAAGCCGGTGCCGCCCACCACGCACAGCATCGGCGCGCTGGACTCTTCGCGCAGTTCGAAGTTGCCGTACGGCAGTTCCACCTGCAGCAGGTCACCGGACTTCAGCGCCGGTGCGATCTGCGTGAACTGTCCACCCACCACGTGCCGGACGTGCAACTGCAGCATGTCGCTCTCGTGCGGCGGATTCGCCATCGAATACGAGCGGCGGGTGCCGTCCGGCAAGGCCACCTGC
>JAYTAY010000473.1:0-2563 GCA_043737255.1 Luteimonas sp. | reverse complement strand
TATTACTACGTACGCGCCAAACTGGGCAGCGATCCGCTGTATCCCGGCGCGCTCGCCGCGCTGCGCGGCAACACCGAGCCGCTGCTGGATCTGGGCTGTGGCCTTGGCCTGCTCGCGCATGCACTGCGCTTCGACGGGCAAACGCTTGCGTATCGCGGCGTGGACAACGATGCCGCCAAGATCGCCCGCGCGCAGCGTGCAGCGGGCAAATGCGGGTTGCTCGACATGCGATTCGAGGTAGTCGATCTTGCCAGCACCACGCCCCAACACCGCGGCAGCGTCGCGATTCTCGATGTGCTGCAGTATCTCGATGCCGACGCGCGGCGCACATTGATTGCGAATGTCGCGGCGATGCTGACGCCCGATGCGGTCCTGGTGATCCGCAGCGCCATCGACGACGACACAGGCCGTGCGCGCACCAGTCGCGTGACCGACCGCCTCGCCAACTGGGTCGGTTGGATGCAATTCCGGCCGCGCAGTTATCCCACGCTCGCGGGTCTTCGCGATGCGTTGGAGGCGGTCGGTCTGCAGGCCGAGTTCGCGCCGCTGTACGGCCATACGCCGTTCAACAACTGGCTGATCGTGGCGAGGCGACCCGAAGCCTGAGCGTGCTTTCGTAGGAGCGGCGGGAGCCGCGAAGCCCGTGCCGTACCCGTCGCATTGATTTTCGCAACCCGGCAGTCTCGCATGCAGGCCTTGAAACTATCGGATTGCGGAATATGCAGCCATATCGATGCGATCGGCTTCGCGGCTCCCGCCGCTCCTACAGTGGCTCCGGCAAAATCGTGCGATAACCGAGCGCATCCAGCCGTTGCAACAACAGCCTGATTGTCTCGATATTCCGCCCATGCGCTGCACCTTCATGCAGCAGCACGATTCCGCCCGGCGCGAGCGCGCGTTCGATCCGCGCGACCACGGTCTGCGGATCGGCCCGCACGGCATCGAAGCCGCGCGCACTCCAGGCCACGCGCGCAAGTCCATGCGCTTTCAGGACGCGATTGACGAACGGATTGCTCATCCCCACTACGGCGCGGAACCATCGCGGCGGTTCGCCGACGATGTCGGTGAGTACTCTTTGCGTCTGCGCGATCTCACGCCGCATCCGTACCGGCCCAAGCGCCCAGAACCATCTGGCGGGATGCGTCGCGCTGTGGTTGCCGATGCCGTGGCCGCGACGCAGGATATCCCGCACCCGTTCTGGATGCCGCGCAGCGCGGTCGGCCACCAGGAAAAACGTCGCTTTCGCGCCATACGCATCCAGCGTATCCAGCAGCATGAACGTGTCGTCGGACGGGCCGTCGTCGATGGTCAGCCATACGCAGCGATCTTCGGTCGGCAGGCGATTCAGCACCGGCCCGAATATCGCCGACTGCGGCCACAGAGTGCCCCACCAGAACGGCGCATGGCTGATCACCAACAGCGGCAGCCCCAGTGTCCATCCCCAGCGCCACCACGCCGCAGCGACCAGCAGCTGTGACAGCCCCAGCAGCCACGCCCACGCATGCGGGCGGCGCGGGATGCTGTGCAGGCTGGCGGAGGTTGCCGTCATCGCGGCATGATGCCACGCATCGCCGCACGCCTCAGGAAACGCCATGAGCTACCGCAATCTTTCCGTTACCGACGCCGATGCGCAGACCCGCACCGGTGCGATCACGTTGGTCGACGTTCGGCCCCCGGAGGAACGCGCGATCGCCGCGGTGCCGGTCGACTATTCAGGATTGGAAAACGGCGGGCTGGAGCGTCTGCTTGCGCTGCCGAAAGACACGCCGCTTGCGTTTCTTTGCCACCATGGCGGGCGCAGCGCGCAGGCGGCGACGTATTTCGCCGAGCAGGGCTTCGGCGATCTTTATAACGTCGTCGGTGGTATCGATGCGTGGACTCTGGAAGTGGATGCTGGAATTCCCAGGTATTGAGCCAAGAGCGCAGCATTTTTTGCGGCAATGCGCTCCCCAACCGCCGTGCTAGGATCGACCGCCGCTCCGGATTCGGATGTTTCCTGGAGTGTGCAGTGTGTCGCAAGCGACTGTTCTCAACGAACAGCCCAAAGCGCAATCATCACGTGTCTTCAAATTCAAAAGGAGTTCCACATGAAGCGTGCACGCAAACTGTTTCTCGGTCTGGTGGTCATGATGATGTTGACCGGCGCCAGTTCCACATTCGCCGGCGATGGTTGCCGGATGATCCTCGACCAGAAAACCGGCGAATACAAATACTGCTGTCCAACGGGCTGTATCTGGGTCTGACTCGGGTCACGGCGGAGTCGCGCACAACAAAGCTGCGCCATTCCGCTGACGATCGCTGTCGTACCGCGGCGAAGGGCCAGCACTCGCTGGCTCTTTTTGCGGGTACCGCGCCAAACGCGAATCGATCGCTGTTTCCGTTATCCCGGCAGACCCAGGTCATCCAGCATTGCGCGAAGAAACCGTGCAGCCTCGCCGCCGGTGCAGGCACGGTGATCGAAGGTGATCGACAGTGGAATCACCTTGTGCGATTCGAAGCTGCCGATGACCGGCGTGACCTGATGCCGCGCGCGGCCCGCAGCGACGATCGCGACGCATGGCGG
>JAYTAY010000472.1:0-6104 GCA_043737255.1 Luteimonas sp. | reverse complement strand
ATAACCGCACGCTAGCACGCTGCTGTTCACGAAATTGTTCATGCGCAACAATCTACTGTGTTCATGCAGGCGACAGGTTGACTGAACCGTTGGGGGTTCGCTCAGGGCCACCGTGCTGCAATCGGTCCCGTCAACAACGCGGGGTCCACCCGCTGCAGGAGTCAGCATGAAGAACAACACGTTAGCAATTGCATTAGCTTCCCTACTTGTGGGTGGTGTTGCGGTAGCGGCATTCCAGAACAACCGCGAAACGCAACCCGACTTTGTTGCCGCAGGCGCGGCCAATGACTATGCGTTGGGCTTGAATGCCCAAGGTGATTCACGTCTGGATGGCAACGACATTCCTGCCGGAGGCCGCGTTGAATATGCACAGGTCACCGACATCGACCCCATCACCGAGAAACAGCAGCTGTACGCGCAGGTGATCGGGACCGATCCGATCCGCGAAACGTCGACCACTTCCACGCCGCGCGAAATCTGCGAAGACGTGGTGGTGCAGGAGCGTCTGCCGGAGCGGGATCGCGACATCGGTGGCACTGTCGCCGGTGCAGTGATCGGCGGCTTGATCGGCAACCAGGTCGGCGGTGGCAATGGCAAGAAACTGGCCACGGTGGCCGGTGCGGTCGGTGGTGGTTTTGCTGGTCGTGAGATCGATCGTCGCCACGTTGGCGGGCAGGTCGTGAACCGCACCGATCGCCAGTGCCGCACGGTCTCGTCCAAGTCGGAATCGAGCCGCGTGACCGGCTACAACGTGACCTTCCGCAATCCCGATGGCACCACCGGCACCCAGTACATGGGCAGCAAGCCGGGCAGCAGGATCGCGTTGGGTACCGACGACAAAGTGGTCGGCTACGACGTGACCTATCGCTATGACGGCAACGAACGCACCATCCGCATGGACCAGAAGCCGGGTGACCGCCTGCCGGTCATTGATGGCCAGGTCGTGACGCAAGTGGCCGCAGCTGATGGCAACGACCGCGGCTGATCAAAACCACCTTGGCAATACCTGACGGGGCCGACAAATGACGGCCCCGTTTTTTTCAGGTTTCACCGCTGTTGTAGGAGCGGCTTTAGTCGCGAGCTCTCCCAACGCCACTAGGGGAAAAGCTCGAGGCTAAGCCGCTCCTACCAAAAGCACTCCGGCGATGGATAAGGTGCAGGGTGTTGGGCATCGCCGCGGACGGCTAAAATACGCGGCTTCCTCCCTGAGCGACCCGACATGGCCCTGCATCCCTACGATCTGTATGACGTCCGCTCGCTGCTTTCCGAGGAGGAACGCGCCGTCCAGGACACTGTGGCGCGTTTTACCGACGAGCGCGTGCTGCCGATCATCGGCGACGCCTTCGACCAGGCGCGATTTCCCAGCGAACTGGTGCCGGAAATCGCCGACCTCGGCCTGCTGGGCTCGACCCTGCCCGAACAATACGGCGGCCACGGCCTCAACTCGGTCAGCTACGGCCTGATCTGTCAGGAACTCGAACGCGGCGACAGCGGCATCCGCAGCTTCGTCAGCGTGCAGTCCTCGCTATGCATGTATCCGATCTACGCCTACGGCAGCGAAGAGCAGCGCACGCGCTGGCTGCCCGACATGGCCGCGGGCAAGGTCATCGGGTGCTTCGGGCTCACCGAGCCGCAGGGCGGCTCGGATCCGTCCAACATGAAGACCAACGCCAGGCGCGACGGCGACGACTGGATCCTCAACGGTTCCAAGATGTGGATCACCAACGGCAACCTGGCCGATATCGCCATTGTCTGGGCGCAGACCGACGACGGCATCCAGGGCTTCGTGGTCGAGAAGGCCATGGCCGGCTTCGCGGCGCAGGAAATCCACAAGAAGATGAGCCTGCGCGCGTCGGTGACGTCGGCCTTGTTCTTCGACAACGTGCGCGTGCCGGAGGCCAATCGTCTGCCCAATGTCAAAGGCTTGAAAGGCCCGCTGGGTTGCCTGACGCAGGCGCGTTACGGCATCACCTGGGGTCCGATTGGCGCGGCTATCGCCTGCCTGGATGAAGCGCTGAATTATTCAAAGGAACGCATGTTGTTCGACCGCCCGCTCGCGTCCAACCAGGCCGTGCAGTTGCGCCTGGCGGAAATGGCGCGCCAGATCACCATGGCGCAGTTGCTGTCGCTGCAGCTGGGTCGTTTGAAGGATGCCGGCAACATGCAGCCGACGCAGGTCTCGCTGGCGAAGTGGAACAACTGCCGCATGGCCATCGACATCGCGCGGGATTGCCGTGATCTGCTCGGTGGTGCCGGCATCACCACCGAACACTCGGCGATTCGCCATGCGTTGAATCTGGAATCGGTGATTACGTACGAAGGTACCGAGACCGTGCATCAACTCGTGGTTGGCCGCGAATTGACAGGCATCAACGCGTTCTGATCTGGACTTTCCTTCTCCCCAGACAAGAAGGAACCAACGAGCACCCGATGACTCACCTGCAACTCGGAACCGAACGCTTGATCCTGCGCCCACCCGTGCGCGAAGACTTCGACGCGTACGCTGTGCTCGTCGCAGACGAGGAAGCTGCACGCTATATCGGCGGTCACGTATCGCGCGCGGCGGCGTGGCGCAAATGTCTGATCATGGTGGGCGCGTGGCAGATCCAGGGATTCGCGATGTTCTTGGTGATCGAACGTGCAACCGGACAGTGGGTTGGACAACTCGGGCCGTGGCGACCGCAAGGTTGGCCGGGCAACGAAGTGGGCTGGGCGATCGATCGCGCGTTCTGGGGCAGGAGTTACGCGTTTGAAGCCGTATCGGCGACGATGGATTGGGCATTCGATGTGTTGGATTGGAACGACGTCATCCACTGCATCCATCCGGACAATGCTGCATCGATCGCGCTCGCCACACGGCTGGGTTCCACCAATCACGGTCCCGGCAAATTGCCCGCGCCCTACGAAGATTCGCCGACTGACATCTGGGGCCAGACCCGTCAGCAGTGGCGTGCGCGTCGTGCAGGAGCGGCGGCATGATCACCGCGTATGGCATGTCGGTGTCCGGCAATTGCCACAAGGTCCGCCTGCTGCTCGAACAACTCGGCCGCGATTACCGCTGGGTCGAAATCGACAGTGCGCATGGCGCGACTCGCACACCGGAGTACCTCGCGAAGAATCCGAATGGCAAGGTGCCTATGCTGGAACTCGATGACGGCCGAGTGCTGGTCGAATCCAACGCGATCCTCTGTTACCTCGCCGAGGCCACGCCGTACCTGCCGAACAATCCCTGGCAACGCGCACAGGCGCTGAGCTGGATGTTCTTCGAGCAGTACAGCCATGAGCCCTACATCGCCGTCGCGCGCTTCATTCGTGGCTGGACGCCGATCGACTCACCCCGACGTGCCGAATTACCCAAGCTGCGTGAACGTGGTGAACAGGCGTTGGCAGTGATGGAAAAGCATCTTGCGACGCACGCATGGTTCAGCGGTGACGAATATGGCATCGCTGACATCGCGCTTTTTGCGTACACCGATGTCGCGCACCACGGCGGGTTTGACTTGACCGTCTATCCGGCAATTTGCGATTGGTTGACGCGTGTGCGCACAACGCATGGTTTTGTGGCGATGCCTGCGCCGGATGTCGAGACTGTTGCGCTGTTGGCGCTGGCTGATTGATGGGTGTCTTGAAAAGCCCGAAAAACAAAGTTGTCATCCCGGCGTAGGCGGGGACCCATGTCATTACAAGCAAAGTCAATGGGTTTACCAGCTAGCGCTGTTGAAAAGCGCTTCCGCCTTTGCTGGAATGGCAAGAAAATCTGACGCAACTTACGAACCAAACGTTTTCAGACTGGACCTGCAATGACCGCAACAGCCAACCCGATCCCCGCCCGCATGCGCGGGGTCAACCGCGCCGAGATCTGCGACGTCAATTTCCAGGAATTTGTGCGCGACTGGAACGGCCAGCTCGATGCGAAGCCGTCGCCGAAAGAGTCGATCCTCGACGGCAGCGCGCTCGATGCGCAAGGCTTCCGCGAACTGTTCGAGTCGCAATTGATCTCGCGTCATCTCGACCTGATGGCGCGCGTGCTGCGCGTGCAGAACAAGGTCTTCTACACCATCGGTTCGAGCGGTCACGAAGGCAACGCAATGGTCGCGCGGCTGACGCGCCACACCGATCCGGCCTTTCTGCATTACCGCAGCGGCGGCTTCATGGCCGAGCGCTTCCGCAAGTTGCCGGGGACCGATGGTAAACCGCGTGACCCGATCATGGATTCGGCGTTGTCGTTCGCGGCCAGCAAGGACGATCCCGCATCCGGCGGTCGTCACAAGGTCTGGGGCAGCAAGCCGTTGTGGGTGCTCCCGCAGACCTCGACGATCGCCTCACACCTGCCGAAAGCGCTCGGTACGGCGATCGCGATCGAGCAGGGCAAGCGCATTGGGCATGCCTTGCCGATTCCCGATGACAGCATCGCGATCTGTTCGTTCGGCGATGCCAGCTCCAATCATGCGACGGCGCAGACCGCGTTCAATGCGGCGGCATGGACGGCATATCAAAAACTCCCTGCGCCGGTCCTGTTCGTCTGCGAAGACAACGGCATCGGGATCTCGGTGAAGACGCCGAGCGGCTGGGTCGCGCAGAACTTCTCGCGCCGCGCTGACCTCGATTACTTCTTCGCCGACGGCCTCGATCTCGCCACCGGCTACGGCCAGGTGCAAGCCGCGGTCGAGCACTGCCGGCGCACGCGCCGCCCGACCTTCCTGCATCTCAAGACCACGCGGATCATGGGCCATGCCGGGACCGATTTCGAGATCGAATGGCGCAGCATCGAGGAACTCGTCGCGGTGGAAGCGGGCGATCCTTTGCTGCGTTCGGCGGCAATCGCGCTCGCATCGGGTTTGATGTCGAAGGACGACATTGTTGTGTTGTACGAAGCCACCCGCGCGAAATGTTTCGCCGCTGCGGAAGACGCGGATCGACGTCCGCGCCTGACCGAACTGAGCGACGTCATGGCGCCACTGGCGCCGTACACGCCGGACAAGGTGCAGGTTGAGGCGACGCGCGCCGATTTCGATGCCAGGCGTTTGGAAGTGTTCGGAAGTGAAGCGAAACTGCCAGAAAAACAGGCGCCTAAACATCTCGCCGTACAGATCAACAACGCGCTGCACGATCTGTTCTGCAAATATCCGGAAGCACTGCTGTTCGGTGAGGACGTGGCGCAGAAAGGCGGCGTCTACACAGTCACCAAAGGCCTGCACAAGACGTTCGGCAACAAGCGCGTCTTCAACACACTGCTCGACGAAACCATCATCCTTGGCCTGGCTCAGGGCTACGCCAACATGGGCCTGCTGCCGCTGCCGGAAATCCAGTACCTGGCTTATTTCCACAATGCCTGCGACCAGATCCGCGGCGAGGCGGCGTCGCTGCAATTCTTCAGTAACGGCCAGTACCGCAACCCGATGGTGATGCGTATCGCGTCGCTTGGTTATCAGCGCGGTTTCGGCGGGCATTTCCACAACGACAATTCGATTACAGCGTTGCGCGACATTCCGGGACTCATCGTCGGCTGTCCGTCGCGCGGCGACGATGCGGCGATGATGCTGCGGACCCTGGCGGCACTGGCCAAAGTCGATGGACGCGTTTGCGCGTTTCTGGAGCCGATCGCGATGTACATGGCCAAGGATCTGTACGACGCCGGCGACGGGCAATGGCTGACGGCATACCCCTCGCCGGACAAGGCGCTGGTGCTCGGCGAAGCGCGCGTCTACAACGCCGATGCCAGCGATTGCGTGATCTTCACCTTCGGCAATGGTGTGCCAATGAGCCTGCGGGCCGCGCGCCAGATCGAGGCAAAACACGGCTGGAAGACGCGCGTCATCGATCTGCGCTGGTTGGTACCGCTCAACGATGCGTTGATCGCACAACATGCCAGTGAGTGCAATCGCATCATCGTCGTCGACGAGGGCCGCAAGAGTGCCGGCGTGGGCGAGGGCATCATCACGGCGATCACCGAGGCCGGACATGGTGCAAAGCCGCTGAAGCGCGTGGTTGGTGCGGATACGTTTACGCCGTTGGCTGGAGCCGCGTTCCTGGTGATTCCGTCGGATGAGCAGATTGTCGCGGCGGCAGGGGGCTTGGCCGCCATGAAAGTTTGATGTCGTCAT
>JAYTAY010000471.1:0-6113 GCA_043737255.1 Luteimonas sp. | reverse complement strand
ATCGCACCGATCTGATCCGCACCGCAATCCGCAATCAACTGACGGTCCATGCCGATGTGGTCAAGGAAAGCGTCGCGCGCCGAACACTGGTGCTTGGTTTGCAGGACTACTCGCGTCGAGACCTGGAAGCTGCGCGTGACGCGGGCCATCGCCTGCGTATCCAGGCACTCGGGCTCGTTCGCATTGCCGCAGACGTGCCACCCGAACTTGCCGCCGAAACCATCGAATCCATTGCCGTACTCGGCGTGCTGCAGGCGAGCGCGTCGGTGAAAGCCGCGCTGGCCGATCGCATCCCATAACAGGACTTTCCATGACATCACTCAATTCTTCACTGCAACATGCCATGCGCTTGATGCAATCCGGCGATCTGCAAGCCGCCACGCGTGCTATCCAGCAAGGGCTTGGCGCAGGCGGATCGTCCGCCCCGCGCAATGACGACCCGTTTCATTCGTCCGACGCGCGCTCTAAATCGGACGTTATCGAGGGCGAGTTCAGCATCGTCCATTCTGACGACACCGGGAACGAGCACAAAGGCACGTCGTCAGCGAATTCTCGTACCCAAGGCGTATTCGACTCGCGAAACTACGTTGGCAACGCCGGAGAGCTGGACTACAAACTGTACATTCCCGCCGGCCTCGATACAGCCAACGCACCGCTGTTGCTGATGCTGCATGGCTGCACGCAATCACCTGACGATTTCGCGCGCGGCACCCGTATGAACGAACTCGCGGACGTGCATGGCTATGTCATCGCCTACCCGGAACAATCGTCCGCGCGCAACGCGAATCGCTGCTGGAACTGGTTTCGCAGCAGCGATCAGCAACGCGAAAGTGGAGAGCCAGCATTGCTCGCCGGACTGACGCGACAGTTGATCGCCACGCATGGACTCGACGAGCGTCGCGTTTACGCAGCGGGGCTCTCGGCGGGTGGTGCGATGGCCGCCGTACTTGCCAACACGCACCCGGATATCTATGCCGCGATCGGCGTTCACTCGGGCCTGCCGATTGGCACCGCCAGCGATATGCCTACTGCGTTCGCCGCAATGCGTAGTGGCGGAAAACGCCGAAAATCCGCCAACCCGAACAGCCTTTCTCGACAAGTGCCGGCTATCGTCTTTCATGGCGATAAGGACACGACCGTGAACCCGAGCAATGGCCACGGTGTCATCGCAGACAGCATCGCGAAAAGCGCGGTAGGTGCGACATCTGCGACGAGCGATCACATCGAGCACGGCGTCGCTGCCGGCGGTCGCCATTACACGCGCACGGCGCATCGTCTGGCCGATGACAGCATCGCCGCCGAACACTGGGTCATCGAAGGTGCCGGCCACGCCTGGTCCGGCGGTGATGCCGCCGGCAGCTATACGGATCCAAACGGACCGGATGCCTCCGCGCAAATGTTGCGGTTCTTTGCGACCTGCGCGCGACAAACGCACGACGCCTCCGTCGCAGCGTCCTGATCGGCGCAGCTACGCTGACTGACCGCCCCGGTCACAGCGTCACCGTGCGCCGATTGTCCGACGACAGTCGGTCGATCAGCTTGTTGTAAGGATCGAAGCCGACTTCGCTTGGCAGTTCGTCAACTTGCACGGTCAGCGTCGGATTCGCGCTGTTGATGCGATGGCGCTGCAGGTACAGCACCTTCTCGTCGCGCTCCTTGCCGGAAGAGCCGCGTGCGAATACACCGACGTCGATCCAGTCGTCCATCACGGCATCGGTTTCCTTGCCGGTGCCGTCGGCATACCGTTTCTGCGCATGCAGTTTCAAGGTCACCGTGTACTTTCCATCGGGGTTCGCGGTGAGCATCGCCTCGTCGATGCGGTTGTCGTAGAACGCCATCTTTTCGAACAAGTCGGTAATCAGCGGTTGTTGTTCCAGCGTCGCCTCGGCGCGGACGAAACCCAGCAGTTCGGCGGATGTGGTGTACGGCGGTTGCTGGTAGGCCTTGGCTTCGAGGAACTTCTTCAGCGCGCGATTCAGCGCGGCTTCGCCGATCTCCTCACGCAGGCGGTAGAAAACCAGCGAACCCTTTCGGTAATGGATGTACTGCTGGTTCTCGACGCGGTACAGCGGCAATTCCTCCACCGCTTCACTACCGCGACCGGACAGATAGCGGTCCAGCTCGGTTTTCAGGAACTGGCGCATCTGGGCGCGGCCGTATTCCTGCTCCATCACCATCAGCGCAGAGTATTGCGATAGCGATTCGGAAAGCATGGTCGAGCCCTGCACGTTCGCGCCGATCACCTGATGCGCCCACCACTGGTGTGCGATCTCGTGGGCGGTTACGTAGAACACGTAGTCGACATCATCCGGTTTGCGCAGGTCCGCGATGAAGCCGATCGATTCGGAGTACGGAATCGTATTTGCGAAGCTCTGTGCGAATGACTGGTAACCCGGGAACTCGATGATGCGCACCTGGCGGTGCTGGTAAGGAGTGAAGTTTGCTTCGTAGTAGGCCAGCGATTTCTGCACCGATTCGATCATGCGGTCGACGTTGTAGCCATGGCGCGGATCGAAATAGACCTCGATGGGGATGTCCTTGTAGCTTGCCTTCTTCACCTGCCAGCGCGCCGATAGGTAGGCATAAAAATCCAGCATTGGACGGTCCATCTCATAGCGGAAGCAGCGGCGGCCCTCGCGCTGGAATTCTTCCTTGAGATAGCCCGGTGCCAGCGCTATCTGGTCTGGCGTTGTGCACACCGTTGTCTTGAACGTGATCCAGTCGGCGTCATCAGTGAGATAGGTATTGGCGCGTGCGGCCTCGTCTTCCAGCTTGGGCATCCGCGTCGGCTCGCCGAGGTCGCGCTTGCGGCGTTCGTTGCGGTCGGTGAGCTGACCTTGCTCGTCATAGCCAAAGCTGGGAAACGATCTGTTATTGACGAAGCTGCCGTTCTCAACGATCTGGTGCTGCGCTACCTGTCCGCCGATGCCAGTGGAATGGAAATCGAGATCAAACGTAAAATCGCGCTGTTCGGCCGGCTGCAACGGCCGGTCGAGGCGATAGATGCGATAGCCCAGTTGCTCATCGTGCAGTGTCGATTGCGCGCCGCCGAGTTCGATTGACTGCAGCGCCTTGTCGTCCTGCATCTGGATATGCACCTCGGCAATCGGTTGCGAATACGGGTTGTGCACGCGGTAGACGCCGTGCACACGCATCGACTGCGTCTCTGGCCGCAGGTCGACATCGATCGTCGACGCAAGGATGCGTGGCTGCTTAAGGTTGCGGTACTGGCCAAACTCCTTCTCGTAGCGAGCCTGACGGTCCATCAGCTGCTGTGGCGACACGAATTCATTGCGAATGTTGGTGTTCCAATACAGATAGCCACCGACGCCCGCGAACGCGAACACGCTTGCCGCAAGCGCCGCGCCGAGGCCGCCTTGCAGGCGCTGGCGCGCCAGCAACCCCCGTTGCCGCCAGCCCATGCCTACACCACGCACCCAGAACGCCTCCGCCAGCATTAGCGAGGCGAGCAGGAACAGGCCCCAATACCCTTGGAACCATAATTGCCCGGTCAGGAAATGGCCGTAGCCATTCATGTCCGAATATGGTGCGATCGGCCAGCTGCCGAAGTTGTAGAGGTTGTTGGTGAAATCGATCAGGCCCAGCGCCGTTTGCAGAACCACCACGACGATCAGCAGCGCATAGCCGAGGAACTTGTTGTTCGTGAACACCTGAAGCACCAGCGCCAGCCCGCCCATCAGCACGTAGACGATAGAGTCCAGCGCCAGCGTCTTCACATACAGGAGCGGTTCGATTTGCGTAAAGCCGCGGCCGAGCTGAACGCCAATCGATGCCAGCGCGCCGATTGCCTGAAAGCTGAGGATCACTGTCACCAGCGCACCGAACTTGGCCAGCAAAGGCACCCAGTTCGGCACCGGCATCGCATCGCTGACTTCGTTGAGGCGCGCGCCGCGCTCCTTCCAAACCAGTTCTCCGGCGAAGAACAGCACAACAATAATCAGCAGGAAACTGTAACTACCCTGCAGCGCCGACAGCATTTGCGAGGTGACGGGATAGATCGTCGTGCCAAACATCGACTGCTGGAACAACGCGGACGGAATGAAATTCGCAATGCCAAGAGCCAGCATCACCAGGAATGGCACGCTGCGGAATATGCCGGCGGTGTCAAAGCGAAGCTGCCGCAGAAATTGCCGCCAAGCGGTCGCCGCAGTGAACGACGGCGCCACCCGCAGACTAGCGGCTACCAACGCTGGCCTGTGCGACGGGGCGATAGCCGGCGCGTTGATCTTGCTCCGGCGCGCCTTGCCGGTTCCGCTGCGCTCGGTGCGGAACATCGCAAACGTCGCCGCGAACAGGCCGATCGCGACTGCCAGCCACAACGCACGATTCGCCAGCAGGTAGCCACCCAGCGCCGGGATCCCATTGTTGCGTTCCTCGGCGGACCAGTAACGAATGGTTCGCGACAGCGCGCGCAGTCCGAGTGGCTCGCTCAAAGTCGCGATCCAGACATTGTCGATGTCGGCAAGCAGCGCGCCACTGATCCCCCACAGCACGAAGAAGGCGATCACGCCGATGTAGACCCAGAGGATGCTGCGTGTCAGCACGGCGAGCAGGGACAGCAGCGCGCCGGTGAACAGCAGGTTCGGAATCACGATGACCGCGAACGTCCACAGATACGGCCGCAGCGACACCGGCCCGAGTCGTGCCGGGTCGATCCATGGCATGAACGGCGCGACGAAGATGCCGATCGCAATCAGAACATAGACCAGCAGGCTGGCAAGCAGGGCGGCGAGCACCCGACCGAGCAGGTAGTCGCGACGCCGGATCGGACTGGCAAAGATCAGCTCTGCAGTGCCAAGCTCGAAATCGCGCAGCAGGGCACCACTGATGAACAGCGTGATCACCAGCAGGCCCAGCAGGGTGAACAGGCCCAGCCAGGTCGCGATGACCGTCGGCGCGTTGCGGTGCACATTGCCGATGCTGCCACCCAGCTGGATGGAGTCGCTGGTCGCCGCGCCGAACGCCATAAGAGCGAACAGGCCAGCCATCAGCCACAGCAGCGGAGATCGCAATTGTTCGCGCAGTTCGAAACGCAAGAATTCCAGAGTCATGGCGATGCCGTCACGCTGCCGCGCGCGATTGCAGGCGCAGACGCTGGAAGTACACATCCTCAAGATCCGGCGCGACCGGCTCGAAGCCCTCCTCCGGGCGTTGCGCACTGAAGACGTGGATCACCGGATGGCCGCCGACCAGGCGCGTCGACAGCACGATGTGATTCGCCTCGTAGCCAGGCAGCGCGCTCTTGGCGATTTGCTTGCGCCAGACTTGGCTGCCCAGTGCGGCGATCGCATCGTTAGGCTTGCCGGTCAACAGCACCTGACCACGATTCATGATCGCCATCGTCGGGCAAAGGTCGGTCACGTCCTCGACGATGTGGGTAGACAGGATCACCGCCACGTTTTCACCGATCTCGGCAAGCAGATTGAGGAAGCGATTGCGCTCCTCGGGGTCCAGTCCCGCCGTCGGCTCGTCGACAATGACCAGGCGCGGATTTCCGAGCAGCGCCTGGGCGATGCCAAAGCGCTGGCGCATGCCGCCGGAGTAGGTGCCGAGCTTGCGCTTGCGCGCGTCCCACAGGTTGACCTGCTGCAGCAGGCCATCGACCACCTCGCGACGCTGCTTGCGAGCGGTCAGTCCCTTCAGCACGGCGAAGTGTTCCAGCAAGTCTTCAGCGCTGACTTTCGGATAGACACCGAAGTCCTGCGGTAGGTATCCCAGTTGCCGGCGCACTGCATCCTTGTCGCGCAGCACATCGATGCTCGTGCCGTCGGCTGCTTCCAGCTCGACACTGCCCGAGTCGGCCTCCTGCAGCGTTGCCAGAGTGCGCATCAGCGATGACTTGCCGGCGCCGTTCGGACCCAGCAGGCCGAACATGCCGCGCGGGATGTCGAGGTTGACGTCGTTCAGCGCATGCACGCCGTTCGAGTAGGTCTTGCTCAGATGACGGATCAAAAGCATGGCATGGCCCTTCCGGTTTTCGCCACGATGGCGGAAGTTCCGGAATGGTAGAACAAGGTCGCGGCAAGCTGAATGGGCCTGATGGCATGGTCCGCCGCCAACGCGGCCTGCACTGCTTGGGGCAGGGGTGTAAA
>JAYTAY010000470.1:0-6127 GCA_043737255.1 Luteimonas sp. | reverse complement strand
ATCACGTCCTGCCGACAGGCGGTGCGGCGCGCGCGTTGTCCGGCTTGAGCGTGTCCAGTTTCCAGACTTCGATCAGCGTGCAGCAGGTGGACAGGCAGGGCGTGCTTGCGATTGGGCCGTGTGCAGCGGAAATCGCCCGTGCAGAAGGTCTTCTTGCCCACGAGCGCGCGGTGAATGTGCGTCTGGTCAAGGCCGTTGCGCCATGAGTGTCCTCGAACTCGTCCGCGCTGACTTGCGCGACTTCACCGGTTATGGCTCGGCCCGACGCACATCAGCGACCGGATCGATCTGGCTCAACGCCAACGAAAGTCCGTGGACCAGCGTGGCCGACGTGGGCGGGTTGAACAATCGTTATCCCGACCCGCAACCAGCCGAACTCCGTCAACGATTGGCGACGCTGTACGGCGCGCGAGCGGAACAAGTACTCGTCGGCCGCGGCAGCGACGAAGCCATCGATCTACTGGTGCGTGTGTTGTGCAAGCCGGGCAAGGATGCGGTCGTCATCGCGCCGCCAGTGTTCGGCATGTACGCGGTCAGCGCGCGGTTGCAGAACGCGCCGCTGGTCGAAGTCCCATTGATCGATGGGGTCGATGGATTTACGGCTGACCTCGAGACGATCGGCAGCGCGGCGCTGTCGTCCAGCGCCAAACTTGTGTTCCTGTGCTCGCCTGCGAATCCCACCGGACAAGCGTTGCGATTGCCGGAGATCGCGGCGTTGGCGGGTCGGCTGCGGGGGCGAGCGATGGTGATCGTTGATGAAGCCTATGGCGAATTCAGTAACCAGCCATCGGCCGTGTCGTTGATCGACACGATGCCGACTATCGGCGTGTTACGGACACTGTCCAAGGCGCACGCCCTGGCCGGTGCGCGGATCGGCGCATTGATTGCCGATGCAGACCTGATTGCCGTGTTGCGCAATTGCCAGGCGCCCTATCCGTTGCCCGCGCCGTGCGTGCATCTGGCGCTGCGGGTGCTCGAGCCGGAGGCGCAGGCACAGACCAATGCGCGTGTCGTCGAAACCGTGGCCCAACGTGATCGATTGCGGAGCCTGCTGATGGGTTTGCCGGGAATTGATCACGTCTATCCATCGCAGGGCAATTTCCTGCTGGTGCGATTTGCCGATGCGGATGCAGCGCTAAGGCAATTACTGGCGGCCGGCATCGTTGTGCGTGACATGCGCAAACAACCTCAGCTGGACGACGCGTTGCGGATCAGCATCGGAACCGCCGAGGAAAGCGACGCGCTGATTGAGGTCCTTGCGGCGAAGAAGGTCGCAGCATGAAAAAAATCATCTTCATCGACCGCGATGGCACCCTGATCGAGGAACCGATCGATTTGCAGGTCGATGCCTACGAGAAGGTGCGTCTGGTGGCCGGCGCGATTCCTGCGCTGATCAAGCTGCGCGATGCCGGATACAACTTCGTCATGGTCAGCAACCAGGACGGGCTTGGCACCGACAGCTTTCCGCATGGAACGTTCGCAGGCCCGCATGCGTTGATGCTGCAGATCTTTGAATCGCAGGGCGTACATTTCGACGAAATCCTGATCGATGACAGCTTTGAACATGCGCCATCACCCAACCGCAAACCCGCGACGGGGCTCGTGCGGCACTGGCTCAGTGATGACGGCTGGAGTCGCGCGCAATCGGCGATGGTCGGCGATCGCGAGACCGACCTCGAATTCGCCCACAATCTCGGCGTGCGTGGTTTCAAGCTCGATGGCACATACCGTTGGGAGGACATCGCGCATGAACTCGCCGACGCCCCGCGTCGCGCCGTGGTCGATCGCAACACACGGGAAACAAAGATTCGCGTCGAACTCGATCTGGATCTGGTCGCCGATCCGATGGTGGAGACGGGCCTTGGCTATTTCGACCACATGCTCGAACAACTCGGCAAGCACGGCGGGTTTGCCATGTCGCTGCGCTGCGACGGCGATTTGCAGATTGACGAGCACCACACGGTCGAGGATTGCGCACTGGCCTTGGGCCAAGCCTTGAAACAGGCGATCGGCGACAAACGCGGCGTCGCGCGTTACGGATTCACCGCGCCGATGGACGAAGCGCTGGCGACAGCCGCAATCGACCTGTCCGGCCGGCCGTATTTCGTTTTCGAAGGGACATTCCCGCGCGAGCGCGTCGGCGAATTGCCGACCGAGCTGGTCCCGCATTTTTTCCGTTCATTGTGCGAGACGGCCGGCATCAACCTGCATCTCGGCGTCAAGGGTGACAACGCGCACCACATGGTCGAAGCCTGTTTCAAGTCCGTCGCGCGCGCACTGCGGATGGCGATCGCACGAGACGGCAGCGAACTGCCCAGCACCAAGGGCACGCTATGAGTCGCGTCGTCCTGGTCGATGCGGGCGGCGCCAATATCGGTTCGGTGCGCCACGCGTTGCATCGGCTCGGCGTGGATGCACCATTGACCAGAGATGCGAACACCATTCGCAACGCCGAGCGCGTGATCCTGCCAGGCGTGGGCGCGGCGGGTGCCGCCATGCGCAGGCTGCACGAACTGGAACTGGTGGACACGATCCGCAGCCTGCAACAACCCTTGCTCGGCATTTGTGTCGGCATGCAGATCCTGTTCGAGTCCTCCGACGAAGGCCAGACCACCTGCCTTGGGATGCTGCCTGGCAACGTCGACAAACTCGTCGGCAATGCGCAGCTGCGCGTACCGCACATGGGCTGGAATCGTTTGACGCATCGTGCAAGGTCCCCTTTGCTTGACGGCATCGAGGACGGCGCACATGCCTATTTCGTGCATGGTTATGCGGCATCTGCCGGCGAGCACTGCATCGCGGAAAGCGATCATGGGGTCGCGTTCTGCGCCCTCGTACAGTGCAACAATGTCGCAGGCGCCCAGTTTCACCCGGAGCGTTCGGCAGCAACCGGATCACGGCTGCTGGACAACTTTCTGAAATGGACGCCTGCATGAACACGAAGTTCGTTGTCTACCCGGCGATCGATGTCCGCGACGGACGCGTAGTGCGCCTCACGCAAGGCGACTATGCGCGTGAAACGCGGTACGACGATGACCCCCTCGAGCTTGCGCGGCGCTATGCCGATGCTGGCGCGTCGTGGTTGCATCTGGTCGATCTTGATGCTGCGCGCGCAGGCGGCTACACGTTGCTGCCCCTTCTGACAAGGATCAAGGCCGAAACCAGCCTGCGGGTGCAAACCGGCGGTGGCGTGCGCGATGAGTCCAATGTCGAGTCGTTGTTCGCTGCGGGCGCCGATCGCGTCGTGGTCGGGTCGCTCGCAGTGATCGAGCGCAAGCGCGTTGCCAGCTGGATTGATCGCTACGGCAGTGCGCGAATGACCGTTGCACTGGACGCGCGTCGCGCCGACGATGGCCGCTGGTGGACGACGACACATGGTTGGACCCAGGCCGGGAAATACACATTAAGCGAGCTGGTCAGGTTTTACGGCCGCGTCGGATTACGTCACCTGCTCTGTACCGATGTCGCGCGCGACGGCATGTTATCCGGCCCCAACATGGAGTTGTATGTCTTGTTGTCGCAGTGGTCGCCGCGCATGGAATTGCAGGCCTCCGGTGGCGCGCGTGACCTCGCCGACCTGCGTGCGATCCGCGCCGCCGGGTGTGATGGCATCGTGCTCGGCAAGACTTTGCTTGAAGGCCGCCTGCAACTTTCCGACGCACTGGCATGCTGAGCAAGCGCATCATTCCGTGCCTGGATGTGCGCGATGGACGCGTGGTCAAAGGCGTGCGCTTCCGCGACCACGTCGACATGGGCGACATCGTCGAGCTGGCATTACGTTACCGCGATGAAGGTGCAGACGAGTTGGTGTTCTATGACATCGCCGCCAGCCCGCAAGGCCGCAGCGTGAACCGCGAGTGGGTCGACCGGGTTGCGCAGGTGCTGGATATCCCGTTCTGCGTGGCCGGCGGCATCCGCAGTGTCGAGGATGCACGCAGCGTGCTGCATGCCGGTGTCGACAAGATTTCAATCAACACGCCTGCACTTGAGCGCCCTGCGTTGATCGGCGAACTCGCGGCTGCGTTCGGCAGCCAGTGCGTCGTGGTCGGCATCGATTCGCAACGCGATCCCGATGGCCAATGGCGCGTGCGCAGCCACACCGGCGATCCCGACGCGATGCGCGCGCCAGGCAAGCGCACGCTTGATTGGGTGATCGAAGCGCAACAGCGCGGTGCAGGCGAGATCGTCCTCAACTGCATGGGCAGCGATGGTGTTCGTCGCGGTTACGACGTCGAACAGCTGCGTGCGGTGCGAGCGGTGTGTGAGGTGCCGTTGGTCGCGTCGGGCGGCGCTGGCGACATCAAACATTTCGCCGACGTGTTCCGCGAAGCGGATGTCGATGGCGCGCTCGCGGCCAGTGTGTTTCATTCAGGCGACATCGCGATTCCCGACCTGAAACGTGCACTGTCCGATCAAGCATTTGAAATTCGCCATGCAGCTTGATGCCATCGTCAAACTCGATTGGGACAAGCAGGATGGTTTGTTGCCCGCCATCGTGCAGGACGCCGGCACGCAACGCGTGCTGATGCTCGGTTACATGAATCGCGAAGCCTTGCAGGCCACGCTGGCTACCAGGCGGGTGACATTCTTCAGCCGCAGCAGGCAGCGTTTGTGGAGCAAGGGTGAGACATCCGGACACGTGCTCGATCTGGTGTCGATCGAAGCCGACTGCGACAACGACACTTTGCTGGTGCAGGCGCACCCACAGGGACCGACCTGCCATCTGGATCGTGAAAGTTGTTTCGCTGATGCACCCGTCAACTTCCTGTCGCAGCTGGATGCCTTGATCGCGACACGCGAACACGAACGTCCAGAAGGCAGTTACACGACCAGGCTGTTTGAATCCGGCGTGCGGCGGATCGCACAGAAGGTCGGCGAGGAGGCCGTCGAGACCGCGCTCGCCGCGGTGGTGGAGGAAGATGCTGCGTTACTGGGCGAATCGGCCGATCTGATCTACCACCTGCTCGTGCTGCTGCGTGCACGTGGCCTGTCGTTCGGCGATGTCAGCCGCATCTTGGCCGAACGGCACCGAAGCTGACACGCGCCTGCCGCATTTGTAGGGGCGCCCTATGGGCGCAATTTGGCGTTACCGGTAAAGCCCATCGCGCCCATGGGGCGCTGCTACGACCGAAGGAAGTCCCGTAGGACAAAAGCCAGCTCGTCCGGGCAATAATCGCGACATGGCCCTCTTCATCCTGCGTTGCATATTTCTGCTGATTGCCGTTGCCTGCGCGGGTATCGTCCACGCGCAACCGGCGGCGTCGCTGGCATCGACCGGCAGTGTCTTCGATGACGCAAATGGCAATGGCGTCTTCGATACCGGCGAAAAAGGCATTGCACACGTTGCGGTCTCCAACGGTCGCGATGTCGTCCGTACCGATAACGTGGGCAGCTACAGTCTTCAAGTGCAGCCCGGGCAGACAGTCTTTGTCGTCAAACCCGCCGGCTGGCGCGTGGCAACGGGAGCCACAGGGATGCCGTTGTTCTGGCGGCACCACGTGCCCTCCGGCGGTACCGCATTGAAATATGGCGGCATTGGGCCAACCGGGGCATTGCCGGCATCGATTGATTTCCCATTGCGGCGCGAATCGGTGCGCAAGCGCGATCTCGATGTGCTCGTGTTTGGTGATTCGCAACCGAAATCGATAGTCGATGTCGACTATTACGACGATGACATCGTCGCGCCCATCGTTGGTACGCACCAGGCGCAATTGGGCCTGACACTCGGCGATATCGTGCACGACGATTTATCGCTTTACCCTGCGATCCAGGCGGTGACCGCAAAGCTGGGCGTGCCGTGGCTGCACGTTGCCGGGAACCACGACCTGGATTTCGATGCAACGCGCGATGAGGATTCGTTGCTGACATTTCGCAGCCATTTCGGGCCGGACACGTTCGCCTGGGAAGAGACCAATGCCGCGTTCATCGTGCTAGACGACGTGGTGTATCGCCCCGCGCAGCGTCCAGTGTATGTGGGAGGGTTGCGCCAGGATCAGTTCGCATTCCTTGCGGCCTACCTGCCGACTGTGCCGAAGAACAGGTTGCTGGTGCTGGCGGTACATATTCCGTTCTTCAACACGTCGCCAGTACCACAAGGGCAATCCTTCCGCGTCGCCGATCGGGAGCG
>JAYTAY010000469.1:0-6137 GCA_043737255.1 Luteimonas sp. | reverse complement strand
GCGCGCACGGCGTGCCGTTGGCTGTCGCCACCGATTGCAATCCGGGTACGTCGCCGCTGCAGTCGTTACGCCTGGCGATGTCGCTGGCCTGTACGCATTTCAAGTTGACGCCAGAAGAGGCCCTGCGGGGGGCCACGGTCAATGCTGCGCGTGCGTTGGGATTGAAGGACCGCGGTGCGCTGCGGGTCGGCGCACGCGCGGATTTCGTGCACTGGAACGTGAAACATCCTGCTGAACTTTGTTACTGGCTTGGCGGGAACCTCGTGCAATCAGTTTATGCCGGTGGTGCGCGGGTGGTGTGATACGACGCTTTTCTTGGTGGGTGCCAATGTATTCACACCTGCACTACTCGTGGAGGCGTCATGCGTTTATTCCTGGTTGTTTGCGGATGTTTGGTCAGCATTTCAGCACTCGCTGCCGATGCCACCGATGCTGCAAGAAAACTCGCGCAGGACGCGATCATCGTCGACACCCATATCGATGCGCCCGGCATCCTGATGGAACGCTGGTCGGATCTGGGCATCGACAGCCCGAGAACCGAATTCGACTACCCGCGTGCGCGGCAGGGCGGCCTCGATGTCGCCTTCATGTCGATCTACACTTCCGCCAACGACGACGAAACCGGCAAGGCCTGGCAAGTCGCCAACACCCAGATCGATGCGATCGAAGCGCTGGTCGCGCGGCATCCGGACAAATTCGCGGCCTTGCGCTCACCCGGCGATGTCGAACGGCTGCGTGCCGGCGGACGCGTGCTGTTGACGCTGGGGATGGAGAATGGCGCGCCGATCGGCGATGACCTCTCGCAACTTGCAACATTCCACGCGCGCGGCGTGCGTTACATCACGCTGGCGCATAGCCGCAGCAATCGCATCAGTGATTCATCCTACGATCCAAACAAACGCTGGCAGGGGCTGAGTCCGTTCGGCGAACGAGTCGTTGCCGAGATGAACCGTCTCGGGATCATGGTTGACGTGTCGCACCTGTCCGACGACGCCATTCGCGACGCGATTGCGGCCAGCAAGGCGCCGGTGATCGCCAGCCACTCGGCATTGCGGCATTTCACGCCGGGTTTCGAGCGCAACCTGAGCGATGAACTGGTCAGGATGATCGCCAAAAACGGCGGCGTCGTGCAGATCCCTTTCGGCATCGCCTTCGTCGATCCGAAAGCGGCGGCGGATACGCAAGCGCACTTTCGGGCCACCGCCGAGTTTCACAAGCGCAACGCGGCACACAAGGTCGCTGGCCAGCCGTTGGACAACATCGACGACTTCGACAAGGGATGGGCAATCGATCACCCGGTACCCGATACGAAGATTGGTGCGGTGCTGGACCAGATCGATTACGCGGTGAAGCTGGTCGGCGCCGACCATGTCGGCCTGGGCTCGGATTTCGACGGCGTCAGTGGAGAATTGCCCGAAGGGCTGCGCACCGTGGCGGATTTTCCGAACCTGATCGCCGGCATGCAGGCGCGTGGTCACAACGATGCCGATATCCGCAAGATACTCGGCGGCAATCTGTTGCGCGTCTGGGCAGCGGTCGAGGCTGCCGCCAAATAGGCCCTCAATCGCCGGACACAAAAAAGCCCCGCATTGCGGGGCTATTTTTGCGAGCAGTCGCCGGAATCAACCAGCCTTCGGTGCAGCCTTCTTGGCAACGGCTTTCTTGATCGGAGCTTTGGTCACCGTCCTGGTGCCGGTCTTCTTCGCCACCGGCGCTGTCGCGGTGCCAGCCGCCTTTTTCTCGACATGCGAGCGCGCGTTGCCATAGCTGGAAACGCTGCGCTTGCCCTTGGCGGTCTTGCGGTCGCCCTTACCCATCGTGTTGCTCCCAATCTTCAAATTTATTGAAAAGCCCGCACAGAATGCGCGGGCTCTTGCCAGGAATTTGTAAACCCTCGCGAGGGCGCAAAGCCTAGCACAATGGGGTCTTCAAACCGCCGGGCTTCAATCCGAAGTGCTCACTCTCCCACCATCGGCAGCGCAGCTGCGGCATGGGTGAGTCGAAGATTGATGAAATGCGCAGCGGCCAGCAGCAGTCCACCGATCGTCATCACCACCGCGTGGGTCAACGTGTGATTGTGCAGACGGGTAAACGCGCCCAGCCAGACCAATCCCAAGCCAGGCATCAGCCACAACCAGGCGCGGAACACGCGGTGCCGGCGATACCCCAAGGTCAGCGTGGTCGCACCCAGCAGTGTCGCGAACACCACGAACGCCTGGTCGATATCCAGCCAGCCACCGATCTTGAGGCTGAAGGCCGGCAGCAGCGCCAGCACGAGCGGCAGCACGGCGCAATGCACGGCACACAGGAACGATCCGGCGAAACCGACGCTGTCGGCAGCGCGCAAGGCAGAAGGTTGTGCGGACATGACTTTTGGGGTTGGCTTTAGGTTATGTAACATTATAACATCTCGTTTCCGAGCTCAAGTCTAGTCCCTTCCCATGACACGATCCTTCATTGTTCGCCGTAGCGCGCTGTTCACCGCGCTGATGTGCGCCTGCGCATCGTTGTACGCCACAACCCCTGCTTTGATGCCGGACGATCAACAGGACACCCGCCACCAGGATCCCAAGACCCTGGACACGGTCACGGTCACTGCCAGCCCTTTGCGCGGGGGCACCGAAGACCTGGCCAAGCCGGTCGAAGTCCTGGCGGGCGAACGCCTCGATGACGTCCGCGGCGCGACCCTCGGGGAAACTGTCAACTCGCTGCCGGGCGTGCAGAGTTCCAATTTTGGTCCAGGCGTTGGCCGCCCGATCATCCGCGGCCTGGATGGGGCGCGCGTCGGCATCCTCTCCGGCGGATTACTGACGCAGGACGTGTCCACCGTAAGCCAGGACCATGCGCCCGCGGTCGAATCCTTCCTGGCCGATCAGATCGAGGTACTGAAAGGCCCGGCCACCTTGTTGTACGGTTCCGGCGCAATCGGCGGCGTGGTCAACGTGGTCGACGGTCGCATCCCCGAGTACGCGCCTGAGGGCGGCGCTGGTGGCCGCGCGCAAACGCGCTACGACAGCGTCAATCAGGGCATCACGCAGATGGCGCGGCTCGATGTCGGCACCGACAGGTTCGCTGCGCACATCGATGGCGTATTCCGTGACAGCGACGATTACGAAACGCCGAATGGCGTGCAGGCCAACAGCTTTTTGAAGACGGAAACGGGATCGATCGGCGGCTCGATGCTCGGCGAGTGGGGATTTGTCGGCGTATCCGGGGCGCGTTTCCACAATGTCTATGGCAATCCGGGCGAGCCTGGAAATCCCCAGTCCGGCGAGGGCGGTGTCCGCCTGGAGATGCAGCAGGAGCGTTACGAGCTGAAAGGTTCGATCAACTCCGCGTTTTCCGGCAACGGTACGCTGCGATTCAGCGTGGCCAACACCGATTACGGACATATCGAATTCGAAGGCGATGAAATCGGCACCCAGTTCCTCAAGGTGGCGACGGAAGGCCGCGTCGAATACGCCTTGACCGATGTGGGCAACTGGAATCTCGGGTTCGGCTTGCAGGCTTCGACCAGCGAGTTCGAAGCGATCGGCGCAGAAGCCTTCGTGCCGCAGGTAAAAACGCGCGGACGTGGGGTCTTCGTCGTCGGCAATCGCAAATTTGGCGATCGTTTCCAGCTCGACCTCGGCGCGCGTATCGATGACGTCACGAGCGATCCTGCAAATGACCTCGAACGCGACTTCAATCCGTTCAGCGCATCGATCGGCGGCATCTGGAAGTTCGCGACCGATTTCGAGCTCACCGCCAATCTCGATCACGCCGAGCGCTCGCCAGCGGAGGAGGAGCTGTTTGCGAACGGCCCGCACATTGCGACGGCCGCGTTCGAGATCGGCAATCCCATGCTGACCGAGGAAGCCGCGAACCAGGCCGAACTGGGCCTGCACTACCACGGCGGTCGCTTCGAGGCGACGTTCTCGGCGTACTACAACCGGTTCGACGATTTCATCTTTCTTGCCGATAGTGGTGCGATGACCGAAGCCGACGGTAACGAGGAAGGCTTGCCGATCAGGTTATGGGCGCAGGCAGATGCACACTTCCGCGGAGTCGAGGGGGAAGCGACGTTCAAGTTCTCCGACGCATGGAACCTGCGCGTGTTCGGCGACACAGTCCGCGCCGACTTCGCAAACAACGGTGGCAACGTGCCGCGCATTGCGCCATCGCGGGCCGGTGCGGATCTTTCCTGGAGACAGGATGGCTGGCGTGCATCGCTTGGGGCGATCCGTTACGCCAAGCAGAATGATGTCGCCCTCAACGAAACCGCGACCGACGGCTACACCTTGCTCAATGCAAAGCTCGTTTATCACTGGGACGTGCAGGACAGTGGCTGGGAGGTGTTCCTGGAGGGAAGCAACCTCGGAGACGACACCGCGCGCGTGCATACCTCGTTCCTGAAGAACTCGGTGGTGCTGCCTGGACGTGGCTTCAGCACCGGGCTGCGCGTGTTCTTCTGACACCGCCTCGCCCTTCGTAGAAACGGCTTTAGCCCGGAACTTTTGTGGAGCGCTGTCGAGGCTCCAACAGCTCGCGGCTAAAGCCGCTCCTGCGAAAAGCGACCCTATGCATCTGGCCTGTCGAACATGTGGCCCCTGCAGGGCCGCCTCGTGGCCGCCACCCGCGCTCAGTCACGTTTAACTCTTCGCCCCGGCCACGGCCGGCAACCTAGGATTCCACATGAAATGTCGTGTCGTTACGTTCGGCCTCTCGGCCGCCATCTGTACTGCGTTGATCGCCTGCACCCCTGCATCGCAGGAGACCGCCGCTCCGGTCGCCGGAGCAGACCCAGCGCCAGCCCCCGCCAGTTCCATGCCAGCCGCTCCCGAATCGCGCCCGGCCGCCCCCACCGACCTCGAACAACTGGCGCAGCGCCTGGTGACGCAGAGCGCGGCGGTGAAGCAGGGTGACATCGTGTTCATCAGTGGCCAGCCACACGACGCCGAGTTGATGGAAAACATCGCGGTACACGTGGCCAAGGTCGGCGGATTCCCGATGGTCGGATACAGCAGCGACCGCCTCGCCAAGCGCATGTTCTTCGACGTGCCGGAGCAGTACGACGCCCAGACCGATGCCCTCGGCATGAAACTGGCGGAAGTGGTGGATGTGAATATCAGCATCGGCAATGGCATGACCCAGGATCTGTTCGCAGGCGCCGATCCCAAGCGCATGGCCGCACGCGGCAAGGCCAATGTAGCCATCGGGCAGGCTTTCCTGAAGAACAACGTGCGCACGGTCGATGTGGGCAACAATCTGTATCCGACCGCGTGGCGCGCCGAACGCTTTGGCATGGCCGAGGACGAGTTGTCGAAGACGTTCTGGAATGGCGTCAACATCGACTACGCCGAGTTGCAGACACGCGGCGAACAGGTCAAGGCGGCGCTGTCGGCCGGCAACGAGATGCACATCACCAATCCCAACGGCACCGACCTGAAATTGCGGGTGCAGGGACGGCCGGTGCTGGTCAGCGACGGCATCATCTCGCCCGCCGACATGAAGCTCGGGGGCGCTTCGATGGCGGCCTATCTGCCTGCCGGTGAGGTCTACACGACGCCTGTTGCCGGCACTGCCGAGGGCAAGGTCGTGCATAGCCGCGACTTCTATCGTGGCAAGCAGATCGACAACCTGACGATGACATTTGCGGGTGGCAAGATGACGGAGATGACCGGCACGGGCCCGGGCTTCGCCGACTTCAAGGCCGAGTACGACGCGGTCAGTGATCCGCGCAAGGATCTGTTCGGCTACGTCGATCTCGGCATCAACCCGAACGTGAAACTGGCCGCCGACAGCAAGGTCGGCAACTGGGTGCCCGCCGGCACGGTCACCGTCGGGACCGGTACCAACACCTGGGCCGGTGGCGACAACTCGGTGCCTTACGGCGCAACGATCTATCTGCCCGGCAGCACGGTGATGCTCGACGGCAAGGCGATCGTGGAGAACGGGGTGCTGAAGCTCTGAGCGGAGCGCTTGCGACGCCGTCTGACCGACGGCGTCGCGAGTCGGTTTCAAGTTATAACGATGTCGAAGCACCGTCCGGGTCCCGGTCATCCCCACCTTTCGTAGGAACGGCTTTAGCCGCGGGTCTTTCACGCCAAGCAAAAGCTCGCGGCTAAAGCCGCTCTTCCGAAAAGCAGCAAAAGAGT
>JAYTAY010000468.1:0-2587 GCA_043737255.1 Luteimonas sp. | reverse complement strand
ATGTAGAGGTGTCGCCGTCGTGTCCCTACGACGATCTCGGCAAACGCTCGGTCGAAGCCGCCGTGCTCAAAGCGCAGCCATTGCCGTATGCAGGTTTTGAAGAAGTCTTCAACCGCACCTTGATCCTCAAATTTGACGCACAGGATCGCTAGTTTTGCAAAAACGCTGCGACCACATGCACGCGATGAATCGCCGTCGGTCCGGCGCCATTCATCCTTGAGACATCCATAACGGCCAAGCTGTTTACATGTCTTATTCACATTGGGATTGCCGATGAAACGATCGTTGGGTTGGTTGACTGCACTGCTGGGTCTGCTGCTTCCATTCGCCGCCGCGGCGCAGCAGCAGGGTCTCGAAATCGACATCGTCGGCGGCAATGCCTCGGCGCTGCCGATCGCTGTGGTGCCGTTCCAGGGCGCGACGGGGGAGACCGACATCTCGGCCGTGATCCGCGCCGACCTCGACCGTTCCGGCCAGTTCCGCGGCCTGCCCGAGCGCGATATCACCGAGCGTCCCACCCGCAGCAGCGAGGTCAATTACCCGACTTGGCGCTTGCTGAAACAGGATTACCTCGTCGTCGGCCGGGTCGCCGATGCCGGCGGTGGCAGCTATCGGGTCGAATACGAACTGTTCGACGTGGCCAAGCAGGAACGCATGCTCGGATTCGCGCTGACCGCACGCAGCAATGCGATGCGCGATGTCGCCCACCAGATTTCCGATGCGATCTACGAAAAAGTCCTC
The DNA here is from genome assembly GCA_043737255.1 of Luteimonas sp. Taxonomy (GTDB): domain Bacteria; phylum Pseudomonadota; class Gammaproteobacteria; order Xanthomonadales; family Xanthomonadaceae; genus JALYOU01. The sequence continues at coordinate 1,846 of JAYTAY010000468.1, read as the reverse complement.
GGCGTGCGTGGCGCGTTCTGGACCCGCGTCGCCTACATCACCGCTGCGGGCACCGGTGGCGCCAGCCGTTATGCGCTGATGGTCGCCGATGCGGACGGCTTCAATCCGCAGGTCGTGGCGCGCTCGCCCGAGCCCTTGCTGTCGCCGGCCTGGAGTCCGGATGGCGGCAAACTGGCTTACGTCAGCTTTGAACGCGGCAACTCCTCGATCTACATCCAGGACGTCACCACCGGCGCGCGTGAACTGGTGTCCAGCTTCCGCGGCATCAACAGCGGCCCCAGTTTCTCGCCCGATGGCCGGCGTCTGGCGCTGACGTTGTCGCGCAGCGGCAATCCGGAAATCTACGTCATGGATCTGGGCAGCAAGGCGCTGACCCAGCTGACCAATCATTTCGGCATCGACACGTCCGCGGCGTGGAGTCCGGATGGCGGCAGCATCTACTTCAGTTCCGATCGCGGCGGTCAGCCGCAGATCTACCAGGTCTCGGCCGGCGGCGGCGGCGCCACCCGCGTTACCTTCCAGGGCAACTACAACGCCGACGCCAGCGTGTCCTACGACGGCAAGAAAATTGCGGTGGCACAGGGCGGCGGCAACACCTACCGCATCGCGATGCTGGACCGCAGCCTGGGTTCGCCGCGGTGGAGTTCGCTGTCGCCGGGTTCGCTCGACGAGTCGCCGAGCTTCGCGCCCAACGCCAGCATGATTTTGTACGCTGCCCGCGAAGGCCGCCGCGGTGTGCTGTACGCCGTGTCCGCCGATGCCCGCGTGCGACAGCGCCTGGTGCTGGCGGACGGCGATGTCCGCGAGCCCGCATGGGGGCCGTATCGCCAGCGGCGTTAAGATTGCTGGCCGAGCCAGATACCCGTTTCCACCACACACCAGTTCTCACGGATTTCCCGCGTTTCCCCCGACCAGACGAGGATCGACGATGAACACCACTACGCCCCAGATGATTGGCAAGGTTCTGCTTGCCGCCGTGCTGTGTACCGCAGCCGTTGCCTGCTCCAAGAAGGTCAAGGAAGCGCCTCCGGGCGACATGACCCCTGGAACCGGAACCACCACGCCGATGCCCGATACCGGTCCGATGACCCCGGGCACCTACGGCCCCGCCGATCTGGATACCGATGCCTGCCTGCGCACGCGCGTCGTGTACTTCGATCTTGACCAGGACGCGCTGCGTCCGGAATTCCAGGCCGCCATGAGCTGCCACGCCAAATACCTGCGTGACCGTCCGGCCTCGCGCATGACGCTGGAAGGCAATGCCGATGAACGCGGCAGCCGCGAATACAACCTTGGTCTGGGCGAGCGCCGCGGCAATGCGGTGTCGTCGGCATTGCAGGCCAATGGCGGTTCCGGCAGCCAGATCACGGTGGTCAGCTACGGCGAAGAACGCCCGACCTGCACCGACTCGGGCGAGGATTGCTGGGCGCGGAATCGTCGCGTCGAGATTGTGTACACCGCCAAATGACAGTTGCCGCCGCGTCATGGCGGCGCGACTTAACGAGCACACATGATGCGACGTAGTTTTCTTCCACTCCTGATTGCGGCGGCCCTGGTGGCCGCCGCCCCTGTCTCGGCGCAACAACGCCAGAGTCTTGCCGATCGCGTTGCCGCGCTCGAACAACAAGCGACCAACAACCAGGGCAATGTCGATCTGTTGAACCAGGTCACGCAGCTCAAGAACGAAGTGCAGGCGTTGCGTTCGCAAATCGAGGAATTGCAGCAGCAGAACGAGCAGTTCAAACAAAGCAATCGCAGTCAATACCTGGATCTGGATGGGCGTTTGAACCGGCTCGAAGGCAGCCGCGCAGCCGCCACGCGCGCGCCTGCCGCAACAACCGCCACC
>JAYTAY010000467.1:0-2605 GCA_043737255.1 Luteimonas sp. | reverse complement strand
AAGCGAAGACAAAAACAAAAACAAAAAGAAAAGCAAAAACGCGAACGTAGGCTGGGTTGGCTCCATCAACCCAGCATGCCGTCGCATCACCCATCGCTGGGTTGATCAAGCCAACCCAGTCTGCAAATTTTTGTTGGAGCCCCGAGACGGCAACTCACTCCATCGTGACCAGATGGAACGTGTTCCTGCCAGCTTCCTTGGCGACATACAGCGCCTTGTCGGCATACCACATCAATTCCGTCTCATCCGTCGCACGCACGCAAAACGCGATGCCGATGCTTGCGGTGACGGTGTTGGCCACGCCGTCGATCGCTGTGGGCCGGCGGATGCAGGCGATCAGCTTGCCGGCGATGGCTTCAGCGACTTGAGCGGTCTCGGTATCTTCCACCAGCATCACGAACTCGTCGCCGCCCAACCGCGCTACCAGGTCTTCCGTGCGTACGCATGAGGCGAGTCGCTGCGCAAAACCCTTCAACACCGCATCGCCGGCCAGATGACCCAGGCTGTCGTTGATGCGCTTGAAATAATCGATGTCCATGTACAGCAATGCGATGGGCGACTGATGCCGGCGGCTTCGCGCCAGTGCCAGCGCGAGGCGCTCATCGAACTGGCGCCGGTTGGCGAGTCCGGTGAGGCTGTCGACGCGTGCCAACTGCTCCAGTTCCCGCTTGCTGGCCTCGAGCTGTTGTTGCGCTTCGACTCGCTCGCTGACATCGCGGGCGGCAAAAATGATATCCATCGTGCCGTCGCCATTCGCGCTGGGGATGGAGCGCACGCCGCTCTCGGCCCATAGGTAATGTCCATCCTTGTGGCGCAGACGGAAGGAAGCTGTGACTGCTTCGCCGGAGTCGATCGCGGCGCGGATTGCCTGCTCTTGCGTCAACCGATCGTCGGGGTGGACGAGGACCAAGCCGGGTTCCAGCATTTCCGCAGGTTCCCAGCCCAGGATGCTCCTTGTCGATGGCGAGACGTAAAGCCTGCGGCCATCCGCGTTCATGCGCACTACGATGTCGTGCGAGTAATCGGCAAGAATCCGATATTGCATCTCGCTCTCGCGCATTTCTGCGGCCAGCCGAGCGCGTTCGTTCATGAACACCGCGACCGGGAATGTCATCAGGCAAGCGGCGCCAAGGAACAATTGCACCAGAACCGTACGTCCGGTCGTGCCGACAGACTCCACGAGCATGAACGGCCCATGGCCCAGGAAGTTCGCCACGCTGCTGATGATCGACAAGATGACCATCCCGACCACCACACCGGCGAAGCGATGGCGGAACGCTGCCCAGAGCAGCGGCGGAAAAGCCAGGAACAGCAGCGGCAAGATGGATTGGGCAAAGATTCCGCCGATCACAAGTGCGATCACCAGCATGCTGGCCGCGAAGTCCAGGCGATGCCCGGAGCGCCCCATCAGACCAGCACCTTCGCGATGCGATATCACGGTCAATGTCGCCACCAGCACCACGCCGATGACGTGGGCGAAATACCAGGTCAGGAAGGTGGTGACAAACGGCGAGTCCGCGGTGATCGCCATGGTACCCGCGACGAGCAGACCCGAAAGCGCGCATGCCATGAGGGTGCCGAGCGTGGCGATGCGGCTGACCTTGACCCATGTGACGGGATCGCGGATGTCGGGCACTTGGCGGCGCACGGGGCCGGCGATTAGCAACACTTCGAGCAGGTTCACGCCATTGAATCCAAGCGAGAACAGCAACGTATCGCCAACCAGCGTCCGCGCGAGAGCGCCCGCTAGAAGTGCCGCCGCCAAGTAGTGCAGCCACAGTCGGGTCGGCCGCGACAACAGCCATCCCACCAGCAGTCCATTTGCGACCCAGACCGAAGCTATGCCGCCCGGAACGCGGGTCAGCGTCAGTGACAGCCAAGAGGTTGCCGCCACAAGTAATGCCAAAAGCAGCACATCGAACCAGGGGGCCGTCACGTGCCCAGAAGAGGGAGGACGTTGCATCGATGTGTCCGTGCGGATACGCGGCGACCCTGAAACAGAATGATCAGACGGTGTCGTTTCATTGACGTGCATGTCATGTTGCCAAGCGTGTGTCACGGTGTCGCTTGCGATTGCGCGGAGCCCCGCCGCAATGGATCGGGCAATACCTCGCCGTTGGCGGTGAACGCCAACGACACCGAGTTGAGGCAGTGCCGTTCGCCGGTCGGCGCTGGCCCGTCCGGAAAGACATGACCGAGATGGCTGTCACAGCGCGCACAGACGATTTCCTCACGCACCATGCCGTAGCTGGTGTCGCGCACGACCCGCACATGCGATGCGGCGAACGGCTGGAAGAAACTCGGCCAGCCCGTGCCGGAATCGAACTTCGCATCCGAACGGAACAGCGGCAATCCGCACAACCGGCAGGTGTAGACCCCGTCGAGTTTGTTGTCGAGGAAGACGCCGCAAAACGCGGCCTCGGTGCCATGTTCGAGCAGCACGCGGCGCTCGTCACTGTTGAGTCCGGCAGAGAGTTCGCGGCGTTGCGCGTCGGTGGGCGGGGTCAGGTCGAACGTGTGCATGGGATCATCTTTTGAGGGCATGAATGCACATGAGCACAGGACTGCTGAAATTGCGGTGACGAAAAAATAGTCAGATACGTAC
>JAYTAY010000466.1:0-2606 GCA_043737255.1 Luteimonas sp. | reverse complement strand
CGCAAGGCGGCGTGGCTGCGGCGTTGGGCAATATGGGCGAGGACAGCTGGCAATACCACTTCTTCGACACGGTGAAGGGTTCGGACTGGCTGGGCGACCAGGACGCGATCGAATACATGTGTCGCGAAGCCATTCCCGCGATCATCGAACTGGAACATTACGGTGTTCCGTTTTCGCGCACCGAGGACGGCAAGATCTACCAGCGCCCGTTTGGCGGCATGACGACGCGCATGGGCGAAGGCCCGCCGGCGCAGCGCACCTGTGCTGCGGCCGACCGCACCGGCCACGCGATTCTGCACACGCTCTACCAGCAATCACTGGCGCACGACGCGCGTTTTTTCGTCGAGTATTTCGCGCTGGACTTGATCATGGATGCCGAAGGCGCCTGCCGCGGTGTGCTGACGCTCGACATGAGCACGGGCGAACTGCATTTGTTCCGCGCGCAGGGCACGGTTCTCGCCACCGGCGGCTACGGCCGCGCCTATTTCAGCGCGACCTCGGCACACACCTGCACCGGCGACGGCGGTGGCATGGTGCTGCGCGCCGGCCTGTCGATGCAGGACATGGAATTCGTTCAATTCCATCCCACCGGCATCTATGGCGCGGGTTGTCTTATTACCGAGGGCGTGCGCGGCGAAGGTGGGGTTCTCCGAAATTCGTTGGGTGAACGCTTCATGGAGCGTTACGCGCCCAGCGTCAAGGACCTGGCGCCGCGCGACATGGTGTCGCGTTCGATGACGATAGAAATCCGCGAAGGCCGGGGCTGTGGCCCGGACAAAGACCACATCCTGCTCGACCTTACCCATCTCGGACCCGATGTCATCCACGAACGCCTGCCGGGCATTTCGGAGACTGCGAAGATTTTCGCGGGCGTCGACACCACCAAGCAGCCGATCCCGGTACTGCCCACGGTGCACTACAACATGGGCGGTATCCCGACCAACTATCACGGCGAAGTGGTGCAGCTGAAGAACGGCAATCCCGACACGGTCGTCCCGGGCCTGTACTCCATTGGTGAAGCGGCTTGCGTATCTGTGCATGGCGCCAATCGCCTCGGCTCGAATTCGTTGCTCGATCTGGTGGTGTTTGGGCGTGCCGTCGCTAACCGTTGCGGCGAGACGATCAGGCCAGGCATGGAGCATGCCAAGCTTGCAGGCGATGCCTGCGATGCGTCGCTGGCCAATCTCGACCGGCTGCGCAATGCGCATGGCAGCACCTCGACCGCGCAGATCCGCGACAACATGCAGCGGACGATGCAGAACGATGCGGCGGTGTTCCGCACGGGCGAAACGCTGGCCGATGGCGTCCGCAAGATCCGCGAGATCAATGCATCGTTTGCCGACGTCAAAGTCAGCGACCGGTCGATGATCTGGAATTCGGACCTGGTCGAAACGCTGGAGTTGCAGAATTTGCTCGGACAGGCATTGGCGACCATCGTCTCGGCGGAAAATCGCACCGAATCGCGCGGCGCGCATGCACGCGAGGATTTCCCGGATCGCGACGACGCCGGCTGGCAGAAGCACACCTTGTGCTGGGTCAACGACAGCGGCGAGACCAGCATCGACTATCGACCGGTGCATATGAATACGTTGACCAGCGATGTTGATGTCGTCCCGCCAAAGCCCAGAGTCTATTGATCATGCAGCAGCGGCTTCCGCCGCGAGCTCTTCGATCCGTTGTTGAAATTTGAACGCTCGCGGCTGAAGCCGCTCCTACGAAACGCTGCAGGAACCGTGACATGGCTGAATTTGCACTTCCAAAGAATTCGAAGATCCAGCCGGGCAAGCACTTTCCCGCTGCATCCGGGGCGAAGTCGGTCCGCAGCTTCAAGGTCTACCGCTGGAGTCCGGACGACGGCCTGAACCCGCGTGTCGACACCTACGATGTCGATGTCGCTGCGTGCGGGCCGATGGTTCTCGATGCGCTGATCAAGATCAAGAATGAGATCGATCCGACGCTGACCTTCCGCCGCTCATGCCGCGAGGGCATCTGCGGCAGTTGCGCGATGAACATCGACGGCACCAATACGCTGGCTTGCACCAAGGCGATATCAGATTGCAGCGGCAAGGGTGAGGTGCCGATCTATCCGTTACCGCACATGCCGGTGATCAAGGACCTGGTGCCGGACATGACGCACTTCTACGCGCAGTACGCCTCGATCAAGCCGTGGATCCGCACGCAGAGCCCGGCGCCGCCGGATCGCGAACGCCTGCAATCCAAGGCGGACCGCGCCAAGCTCGATGGCCTGTACGAATGCATCCTGTGCGCATGCTGTTCGACTGCATGCCCGAGCTACTGGTGGAACGGTGAGCGCTACCTCGGCCCGGCGGTGTTGCTGCAGGCCTATCGCTGGATCATCGATTCGCGTGACGAAGATACCGGTGCCCGTCTGGATGATCTCGAAGATCCGTTCAAGCTATATCGCTGTCACACCATCATGAACTGCACGCGTACTTGTCCGAAGGGACTGAATCCTGCGAAGGCGATTGGTGAGATCAAGCAGCTGATGTTGGCGCGGCGCGGTTGATTAACTAGAGAGCACATGAGAATTCTCGTCCTCTCCCTTGCAAGCTTGTTGCTTTGTATCCAGCCCATGCTCGCGGGGT
>JAYTAY010000465.1:0-13595 GCA_043737255.1 Luteimonas sp. | reverse complement strand
GCTACCTCGGCCACATGGTCTCCGACCTGCTGATCCCGGGCTTGGCCGCGCAGATCCTCACCCTGCCCTACAACCCGAACAACGTCAGCGAGGATGCGGCGCCGGTGACGGTGGACCTGGAGGTCCAGGTCGGGCTGCAACTGGCGCGGATGCTCGGCTATCCGCACGACCCGGCGCGTGTCGATTGCGCGTTCGGTCATCTGACGTCGGGCGGCACGCTCGCCAACTATCAGGCGCTGCGGCTCGCGCTTGCGCTGAAGGCATTTCCGGTCGCGCTGCGCGCTGCTGGCGTGCCGGACATTGCCGTGCCGGATGACGACTGGACGGCGTTCAACCTCACGCCGCAGGCAGGCATCGCCCTGCTTGAGCAATGGCAGGCCTGGCTCGCCGCGCAACCCATCACCGCGCGTCGGCGCTGGGACGCGGCTGTGCAGGCGCAACGGATCGAGCAGTTCGGTCTGGTCGATTTCTTTACCGCACATCCGCAGTTGCGCGTGCCGGTCGTGCTCGCACCGATCACCGCGCACTACTCGTGGAGCAAGGGCCTCAAATTGCTTGGCCTCGGCCGCGCGCAGTTGCACCTGCTGCCCGAGCGCGGGATGCGGCTCGACCTCGATGCGCTCGAAGACACACTCGCCGCCTGCGAGCGCGCACGCCAGCCGGTGCTGCTCGCCGTCGCGGTGCTCGGCACCACCGAGTACGGCACCATCGACCCGGTCGACGGCGTGGTCGATGCGCGCGACCGCTTTGCCGCGCGCGGCTTCGGCTTCGGCGTGCACGTCGACGGCGCTTGGGGCGGTTATCTCGCCACGCTGTTCCGCAACACTGACGGCAGCATGCGCACACTCGCGCAGGTCCGCAGCGGCTTCGATGCGTTCCCGTCGCCCGCGGTGCACGCGGCGTTTGCCGCGCTCGGCGGCACCGACTCGGTCACGGTCGATCCGCACAAGCTCGGCTACCTGCCCTACGGCGCCGGCGCGTTCATCTGCCGCGACCACCGCGCGATGGCGCTGCTCGCCGAGCAGGCCGACTACGTCTTCCACGACGCCACGCCCGCTGGTTACCTGGCCCGCTACCGCAGCCTAGGCCAGTTCATTCCCGAAGGCTCCAAGCCCGGCGCCGCCGCGGCCGCGGCCTATGTCACCCACAAGGTGCTGCCGCTGGACCACGCCAATTTCGGCCGCCTGCAGGCGCAGACGATTGTCTCGGCCGAGGCGTTCGACCAGCGCGCGCGCCGGTTCGCCGACGAGATGTCCGGCGCCCTGCATGCGCTGGTGCCGTTCGCACCCGACAGCAACCTCGTGTGCTTGGCGCTGAATCCGGTCGGCAACCGCGACGTGTCGCGCGCCAACGCGTTCGTGCGGCGCCTGCATGACGAGTTGCGCTGCGATCCGAGCCAGCCGCTGCAACTCAAGGAATTCTTCGGCTCGGTCACCAGCCTGCAGCCGGAGGCGCTCGGCGAGATCGAGATGCAGCGCATCCTGCACGCGCTCGGTCTGGACCCGGCCACGCTCGGCGGCGAGCACGACGACCACCTGCTGATCCTGCGCCACACGCTGATGAATCCGTACCTGATCGACCACGAGAACGGCATCAGCTACATCGATCGCTATTTCGAGTTCCTCGCGCGGCGCACGCGCGCGTTGCTTGCGCTGGAGCATGCCGCCCTAAAGCACGCCGAACTGCAGCACGCCGCACTGGAGCCGGCCGCGTGAGCGCGTTGCGCGAACGTGCGTGGCTGCGCGAGGCGATCACCACGCTCGAACGCGAGGCCGCGCGCTCGGCCGACACCCACCTGCTGCGGCTCGAGTTTCCGGGCTTCCCTGGGATCGGCTTCTACTTCAAGGACGAGGCTTCGCATCCGTCCGGCAGCCTCAAGCACCGGCTCGCGCGCTCGCTATACCTATACGCGCTGTGCAACGGCCGCTTGCACCAGGGCCAGGAGGTGGTCGATGCGTCTTCCGGCTGCACCGCGATCTCCGAGGCGTGGTTCGCGCGCCTGCTGGGCCTGCGCTTCACCGCGGTGATGCCTGCCTGCACCGCGCCGGGGAAGATCCGCGACGTGCTTGCGCTCGGCGGGCACTGCGATCTGGTCGGCAATGCCGCCGACACCCACGCGCGCGCAGCCGAACATGCCGCACGCGACGCCTGCCACCTCAACCAGTTCGGCCTGGCTGAACGCGCGACCGACTGGCGCGGCAACAACAACATTGCCGAATCGATCCTCCAGCAACTCGCACGCGAACCGCATCCCGAACCGGCGTGGATCGTGTGCGGCGCAGGCACCGGCGGCACCTCGGCCACGATCGGCCGCTATCTGCGCTATCGCGGTCTTGCCACCCAGTTGTGCGTGGCCGAACCGACCGGTGGCGCGTTCGCGATCGGCTGGGACACCGGCAATCGCGATCTCATCATTGCCCACGCGACCCGGCCGACGGTGATCGAGGGCATCGGCCGCACTCGCGTGGAGCCGAGCTTCCTGTTCGACGTGGTCGACGAGGTGATCGAGGTCGACGACGAAACCTCGGTCGCGGCGACCTGGCTGCTGGAGGAACTGTTTGGCGTCCGCTACGGCGGCTCCTCGGGCACCAACCTTGCTGCCTGCCTGCAACTGGCCGCGCGCATGCGCGCACGCGGCGAGCGCGGCAGCATCGTCAGCCTGCTGTGCGACCGCGGCGAGCGCTACGAGCAGACGCTGTTCGACACCCAGTGGCTGGCGGCGCGCGACATCGATCCGCAACCGCTGCACGGCGAGTTGCAGCATTGCCTGGACACGGGTGAGTGGAAGGTGCCGATGATGCAGCCGAGGTGATGCTATCGCGACTGCATGAAAGCCGCGGGTCGAGACCCGCCCTGCAAATACGCAATGCGCGGGGCGGGTTTCAACCCGCCTTGCAGTCGTGTGGAAAGACGATTTGCCCGACCCATCCTGCGGAAACTGATCCACCGTTGAAACAAATGTGCGGCAGGCTTGACTGAAGTCAGGGCGAAGACCGCTTGCGCGATGGAGGATGCGTGGAGACGTCATCGGCGTCGGACATTCCACAACTGGCGAGGAGTTTGCAATGGAGTTCAACATCAAATTGGCCGGTTCGATCCCGGATCTTGGCGCCATCGAACATGCGATCCGTGCTGTCGACCCGTCAGCAGTTGTCGACATTGATCCGGCCGGCCAGACTTTACGGGTGGCGGCGTCGGTTGACGCAGCCCAGTTGGTCTCGTTGATCAGCCAGTCGGGCTACCCGGTGGCGCAACATCAGGTCGCCCAAGCCCCATCAACCTGCTGTGGCGGCTGCGGCGGGTAGCAATGCCGGTGCCACCCTGGAAAGAACGGATTCAGCCGCCCTTTTTTTCCGGTTAAGGTTGGAAAGTAGAAACCCCGCCGAGCGGCGAGTATTTTTCTGGAAATCGACAGGTAGACCAGCTGCACTGCCAAAGCCGCTTCACGCAACCCATCCTGCGGGGCTTCGCTCCTAATGACCACAAGACAAGGCATCGCCATGAACCGCACCATCGACAAAGTCTGCATCGTGACCGGGGCCGCGCTGGGCATCGGCCAGGCCTGCGCGCAGCGACTGGCCGAGGAAGGCGCACGCGTCGCCCTGTTCGACGTGCTGGATGAACCCGGGCGCGCGCTCGAGCACGCGCTGAAGGCGCGCGGCTTCGACGTGGCGTACTGGCATGTCGATGTCGCCGACGAAAGCGCGGTCGCCGCCGCCATCGCCGAGGTGGCGCAGCACTTCGGCGCGCTGCACGTGCTGGTCAACAACGCCGGTATCGCCGGCGTCAACCGTCCGACCCACGAACTCACCGAGGCCGAGTGGGACCGCGTGCAGGCGGTGAACGTCAAGGGCGTGTTCTTCTGCGTGAAGCATGCGATCCCGCACCTCAAGCGCGCCGGTGCCGGCAGCATCATCAACCTGTGCTCGATCTACGGTCTGGTCGGCGCGCCCGACTTGCCGGCGTACCACGCCTCCAAGGGCGCGGTGCGGCTGATGACCAAAACCGACGCCTTGCTGTACGCGGCCGACCGCATCCGGGTCAACTCGGTCCATCCCGGATTCATCTGGACGCCGTTGGTGGAACACCATCTCACCGACAGCGGCGCCACCGATCTGGAGGCCGCGCGCAAGGATCTCGCCGCGCTGCATCCACTGGGCCACATCGGCACGCCGGACGACATCGCCTGGGGCGTGGTGTACCTGGCCTCCGACGAATCGAACTTCGTGACGGGCTCGGAGCTGGTGATCGATGGCGGCTATACCGCTCGCTAGGAAGTCCCCATGGGACAAGACTCGTCGCCGCACTGGAAATCCTGGCTTCGCGGCATGCCCGGTTCACGCCCCTGTACGCGGGCAAGAGGATGCTCCACGCATGCATTGCAAGTGGACATGACATGACAGCCGACTCTCCGCTCACAGGCGAGATGTCCAACAGCAAGGTCGCGGCGGTGTTCACCCATGCGGCGCAGGCCAATGCCGTGGCCACGCAGCTCCGCAGCGCGCTGCAACTGTCCGATGCGCAGGTCCAGGTCATCACTCCCGCCGACCGCAAGCCGGGGCGCAAGCTCGAACCCGAAAGCCACGGTATTTTCCGCACCATCATCCGCGCGCACGTGCGGCTGGGCCTGCTGGGCGCGGTTGCCGGCGCGGTGGCGTTCGGTGTGCTGTGGGCGATGGAGCTGCCGTTGATCGTCAACTCGGCGGTGCTGGCCGCGGCCGTGATGGTGGCATTTGGCGCCGTGGCCGGACTGATGTTGGGTGGTCTGGTGTCGCTGCGCCCCGATCATGACCTCTACATCAACAAGGTCTACGACGCGCTCGGCGAAGGCCATAGCGCCGTGGTCGTCCACGCATTTTCGCGGGAACAGATGGCGCAGGCCGAAGACCTGCTCAAGGCGGCCAGCGGCGAGGTCGTCTCGACATTGTAGTCGTGGCCGTTACAGTTACAACTCCCGCCTAACCGCAATTTCGACGTTGTCGAAGCCGGCGCCCTCCCCCTTGCACGGCCCGATTTGATCCAGATCAAGCCGTGACCGGAGCCGGGTCGCGATACTGCACGTCAACAAAGCGCGTCACAAAATCAGAGGTCTGTGTCCATGATTGCGAACGACCCTCCGAACGACATTGCGGACCCTGTGCGCAACGAACGTTCCAGCCTCGCCTTGCGCGGCTTCTACAACGACAAGGTGGTGCGCCAGTTCGCGGTGATGACCGTGGTCTGGGGCATCGTCGGCATGGCAGTGGGCGTGCTGATCGCCGCGCAGCTGTACTGGCCGGCGCTCAACTTCGACCTCCCGTGGCTGAGTTACGGACGGCTGCGGCCGTTGCACACCAACGCGGTGATCTTCGCCTTCGGCGGCAGCGCGCTGTTTGCGACCAGCCTGCATGTGGTGCAGCGCACTTGTCATGTGCGGCTGATCTCCGACCGGCTGGCGGCGTTCGTGTTCTGGGGCTGGCAGGCGGTGATCGTGGCTGCCGCCATCACCCTGCCGCTGGGCATGACCCAGGGCAAGGAATACGCCGAGCTGGAATGGCCCATCGACATCCTGATCACCATCGTCTGGGTGTCGTATGCGGTGCTGTTCTTCGGCACCATCGCCAAGCGCCGCGTCAAGCACATCTATGTCGCCAACTGGTTCTATGGTGCCTACATCATCGCCATCGCGCTGCTGCACATCGTCAACAACCTGGTGATCCCGGTCAGTGCGACCAAGTCGTACTCGATCTACAGCGGCGCGGTCGATGCGATGGTGCAGTGGTGGTACGGACACAACGCGGTGGGCTTCCTGCTGACCGCGGGATTCCTCGGGATGATGTACTACTTCGTGCCCAAGCAGGTCGGGCGGCCGATCTACTCCTACCGCCTGTCGATCGTGCATTTCTGGGCGCTGATCGCCGTCTACATGTGGGCCGGTCCGCATCACCTGCAATACACCGCACTGCCCGACTGGGCGCAGTCGGTGGGCGTGGTGTTTTCGCTGATCCTGCTGGCGCCGAGCTGGGGTGGCGCCATGAATGGCGTGCTGACGTTGTCGGGCGCTTGGCACAAGTTGCGCACCGACCCGATCCTCAAGTTCCTGATCGTGGCGATCAGCTTCTACATGATCGCCACGTTCGAGGGGCCGATGATGTCGATCAAGACGGTCAACTCGCTCAGCCATTACACCGACTGGACCGTGGGGCACGTCCACGCCGGCGCGCTCGGCTGGGTGGCGATGATCTCGATTGGCTCGATCTATGCCTTGCTGCCGCGCCTGCTCGGCCTGCAGTCGATGTTTTCGACCAAGTGGATCGACGCGCACTTCTGGGTGCATACGCTTGGCGTGGTGTTCTACATCGCCTCGATGTGGATCGCCGGCGTGATGCAGGGGCTGATGTGGCGCGCCACCAATCCCGACGGCACGCTGACGTACAGTTTTGTCGAAGCGTTGAACGCGACGTATCCCTACTATCTGGTGCGCCTGGGCGGTGGCCTGCTGGTGCTGAGCGGGATGCTGTTGATGGCCTTGAACACCTGGAAAACCTTCCAGATGGTTCGGGAGCCGGCCCTGCAACCGCTGCTGACGCCCGACCCTTCCCAAGCACGTGCCTGAGGGTTCCGAGACATGAGCGAGTCACACGAAAAGATTGAAAAGAACGTCGGCCTGATGGCGGTGCTGATCGCGGTGGCGGTGTCGTTTGGCGGCCTGGCCGAAATCATCCCGCTGATGTACCAGGCCGAGACGATCCAGCCGCTGCCGGGCGTCAAGCCCTACCCCGCCCTGCAACTGGCCGGGCGTGACGTGTACGTGCGCGAGGGTTGCTACAACTGCCACTCGCAGATGGTGCGCACGCTGCGCTTCGAGACCGAACGCTACGGCCACTATTCGCTGGCCGGCGAATCTGTCTACGACCGGCCGTTCCAGTGGGGCAGCAAGCGCACCGGTCCGGATCTGGCCCGCGTCGGTGGCCGTTATTCCGACGACTGGCACCGCGTGCATCTGATCAACCCGCGCGACGTGGTGCCGGAATCCAACATGCCCAACTTCCCGTGGCTGGCCGAGTCCATGGTCGATGGCGACAAGATCACTGCCCACATGCGGGGACTCAAGCGCCTCGGCGACCCGTACACCGACGCCGACCTCGCCGGCGCCGCCGCGGCCGTGGACGGCAAGACCGAACTCGACGCCGTGGTGGCCTACCTGCAGGCCCTCGGCAAGCACGCACCACGCGGAGGCTGATCCATGTTGTCTGGAATCGTGACCACGGTATTGCTGGTGTTGTTCATCGTCGGCTGGGCCTGGGCCTGGCGTCCACAGCGCAAAGCCGACTTTGATGCTGCGGCGCAGTTGCCGCTGACCGATGACGAGGAGCACTTGCAATGAGTACCGGCTGGTCGTGGTACGTCATCGCACTGGTGGCGCTCAACATCGCCGGCTGCGCGTGGCTGCTGTGGTGGACGGCGCGTCGCCGTCCCGGTGATGCCAAACCGGAACAAACCACGCATGTCTGGGACGGCGACGTCACCGAGTACAACAAGCCGTTGCCGCGGTGGTGGATCAACCTGTTCTACATCACCATCGTCTTCGGCATCGGCTACCTGTTCTGGTACGGCGGCTGGGGCAGTTACGCGGGGGTCGGCAACTGGTCGTCCAAGGCCGAGCACGCAAGCGTCAAGGCCGCCGGCGATGCCAGGCTCGAGTCAACCTTTGCGCCGTACCGTGACCAGCCGCTCCCGGCGCTGGCCAGCGATCCCACGGCGCTGGCACTGGGCCGCTCGATCTTCAACAACTCCTGCGCCACCTGCCACGGCTCCTCGGCGCAGGGCGCGATCGGCTATCCCAATCTCAGTGATGACATCTGGCACTGGGGCGGCTCACCGGAGCGCGTGCTGCAAAGCGTGCTCGACGGCCGCGAAGGCGTCATGCCCGAATGGGGCAAGGTGTTGACGGGCATCGGCGGTCCCAAGGCCGTCGACAACGTGATCAGCTACGTGCGGATCCTGTCCGACCCGCAGCACTTGCAGACCGACTACCTGGCGGCACAGGGCAAGCCGTTGTACGACAGCCTTTGCGTAGCCTGCCACGGCGATCGCGGCCAGGGCAACCCGGACTTGGGCTCGCCCAATCTCGCCGACAACTATTGGCTGTATGGGGACAGCAGGCAAAGCCTGTATGAGACCGTCAACAACGGACGGCACGGGGTCATGCCTGCGCACCGGTCGTTGCTGGGTGAAACGCGTTCCCGGCTGGTCTCGGCCTATGTCTGGTCGTTGTCAAACACCGGCAAATCCGCAGCGGCCACCCCGAGCCGCCAGCCGGCCGCGCCATGACCGACGTTGCCAGCCGCGAATACGACCATCCGCCGCGGCCGCTGGCCCAGTGCATCGGTGCGATCGGGTGGCCCAGCTTCTTCGCCGCGGGCGTGGCGACGATGGTGTTTTTCGCCTTCGTCGATCCACTGCTGCTGCGCGACATGACGTTTCCCGAGCTGCCGCTGAGCCGTGAACTGGGCTACACCGTTGGTTTTTTCATGTTCTGGATCGCGACCGCGGGATCGAGCCTGTTCACTTGGCTGCTGCTGCGGCCTGCCAGCCGCTTCAACCGTGCGCTACCGCCCGACTGACGCATGAACCAGCGAATCCCACTCGAGGTCATCGAGGACAGCGGCAACTCGTTGTATGTCAGTGAACGCAAGGTTTATCCGCGCGATGTGTCCGGGCGGCTGCAACGTCTGCGGATTGCCGCAGTGGTGTGGTTGCTGGGCATGTACTACGTGTTCCCGTGGCTGCGCTGGGACGGCCGTCAGGCGGTGCTTTTCGATCTGCCGGCGCGCAAGTTCTACGTGTTCGGCCTGACCTTCTGGCCGCAGGATTTTCCGTTGCTGGCGCTGCTGCTGATCATCGCCGCGCTGGCGCTGTTTTTCGTCACCGCGCTGGCGGGGCGGCTGTGGTGCGGCTACGCCTGCCCGCAGACGGTGTGGACGGAAGTGTTCCTGTGGATGGAGCGCTGGACCGAAGGCGACCGCGGCCGGCGGATGAAACTCGATGCCGCGCCGTGGTCCGGCGAGAAGGTCCTGCGCAAAGGCAGCAAGCACCTGTTATGGGGCGTGTTCGCGCTGTGGACCGGCTTCACCTTTGTCGGCTTCTTCACCCCGATCACCGATCTGGCCGCGCGCATGGTGCCGTTCGCATGGGGGGGATGGGAAACCTTCTGGGTGTTGTTCTACGCATTCGCGACCTGGGGCAATGCCGGTTTCCTGCGCGAACAGGTCTGCAAGTACATGTGCCCGTACGCGCGCTTCCAGAGCGCGATGTTCGACCGCAATACGCTGATCATTGCCTACGACCCGATGCGCGGCGAGCCGCGCGGTCCACGCAAACGTGGCCTGGGCAGCGTGCTGCAACGCGGCCGCGGCCTGCTTGACCAAGCGCTGGCGTACGAATTCGTGTTCCGCGCAAGCGGTCATGCCGCCGCGGGTGATGCGATGACGCAGGCGCGCACGCAGGCCGGCCTGGCCAGCGACGACGCGTTCACTGCCCGACTTGTCGCGCCACTGGAGCGGCCCACGCCCGAAGCCGTCGGTGACTGCATCGCCTGCACCTTGTGCGTGCAGGTCTGCCCGACCGGCATCGATATCCGCAACGGCCTGCAGTACGACTGCATTGCCTGCGGCGCCTGCATCGACGCCTGCGACGACGTGATGTTGAACATGGGCTACCCCAAGGGGCTGATTCGCTATTCCACACAGAACGCCATTGATGGCAAGCCGACCCGCGTGCTGCGCCCACGTATCGTCGTCTACGCAGTGATCCTGCTGGCACTGGTGGTGGGTTGGTCGTGGGGCGTCGGCGGGCGCAGCACCCTGATCGCCGAGGTCCTGCGCGACCGCAACGCGCTCTACAGCACCGCCAGCGATGGCCGGATCGAGAATGGCTACACACTCAAGCTGATCAACAAGAGTGACCGCGCGCAGACGTATCGTGTGGAGATCGAGGCGGACGCCGGCATTGTGCTTGTGGGCAGCCCACGGTTCGTGCCCGCGCAGGCGCAACAGGTGCTGTCGGTGCCGCTAATCGTGACCGCGCCGGCAGGCAGCCAGAGCCGACAGGCCTTGCGCTTCCGCATCGACGCCCTCGACGGCAGCTCCAGCGAGACCGTCGACAGCAGCTTTTTCGGACCCCAGCAATGAAAGAAACACGCTTGAACAAGGCCGGCTTGAACAAAACACGATCTCCCTGGCGTGAACCGATGGTGTGGCTGGTCGCCGCGCTGCCAGCCGCGGCGGTGGTCGCCGGCATCTGGCTGCTGGTGACCGCGGCGCGCAGCGGCGGCAGCGACAGCGTCGCCGATCCGGTCCGGCGCACGGCGCAGATCCAAGTCAGCGATCTGGGTCCGGACCAGCGTGCCCGACAGTTGCAGCTGACCGCGGTCGTCCGCGTCGGCAGGGGTCTGGTCGAGGTGCTGCCGGTAACCGGCGACTTCGACCGCAGCGCCCCGTTGCGCATCGCCCTGCACCACCCGACGCGGGCCAGTGCCGATCGCGCGGCGTTGCTGCAGCCCACTGCACTCGGATGGCGTGGAAAGTTGGACCTTGACAGCACGCACGACTGGAATGTGCAGGTCACCGCCGGTGATGGCCATTGGCGCCTGCTCGGCCGGCTGCCGAGGGGCCAGTTGGCCGCCCACGTGAAGCCCGCCGTCGAGTCGCGCTAGCGCCGGCATGGCTATTGCACTGCACGCTGCCGCCCTCGACTGCACGGACACGACCGCGCCCGCCATCGCTTCGACCTGTTTCCATTGCGCTGAACCGCTGCCGCCGACACCGGTGCAGATGACGACGGCAGGCATGCGTCATGCGTACTGCTGCGCGGGTTGCGCGGCCGCCGCGCAATGGATCGACCAGGCCAACCTGGGTGACTACTACCAATTGCGCAGCCAACCGTCGGCGCGGGTCGGCACCGATGCGATCGATCTGGCCGCATGGGATCGCGACGATGTGGTGGACGGACACGCGCGCGACGTCGAGGGCGGGCGAGAGATCGTGCTGCTGACCGACGGCATGCGCTGCGCCGCCTGCGCTTGGCTGATCGACCGCGCGCTGTCGCAAACGCCGGGTGTGGTGGAGGCTGGCGCGAATGCGGTCACCGGCCGCATCCGCATGACCTGGGACCCGCAGCGCACGTCCTTGTCCTCCGTGTTGCGGGTGCTGGTCGCGCTGGGCTTCCGTCCCTACCTGGCCACCGGCGAAGGGCGCGAACGCGCGCGCCGCGCCGAGCGCAATCGTGCATTGCTGCGGCTGGGACTGGCCGGCCTGGGCGCGATGCAGGCAATGATGTTCGCCGAGGCGCTGGCCCTGGACACCAGCGGGCAGATGCCGCTGCCCACGCGCGACTTCTTTCGCTGGATCACGTTCCTGGTTGCCACGCCGGTGGTGTTCTATGCCGGCTGGCCGTTCATCACCGGTGCCTGGCGTGAGCTGCGTCATCGCCGCCTCGGAATGGACACGCTGATCGCCACCTCGACGCTGCTGGCGTATTTCGCCAGCCTGGTCGAAACGCTGCGGGACGGACCGCACGTGTGGTACGACGCGGCGGTGATGTTCGTGTTCCTGCTGCTGGCGGCGCGCATGCTCGAACAACGCGCGCGCAACACCGCCAACGCGCAGGTCGATGCGCTGGCGCGGGCGCGGCCGGCGCTGGCCACGCGCGAGCGCGCGGACGGCACGCGCGACATCGTGCCGGTGTCGGCGCTGGCCATCGACGACATCGCCTGCATTGCCGCCGGCGACGCGGTACCCGCCGACGGCGTGCTGCTGGACAGCGCGGCCTCGTTCGAAGAGGCGCTGTTGACCGGCGAGGCCGATGCGGTCGTCAAGCAACCGGGGGCCGTGATCTACGCAGGCACGGTGTGCCGCGAGCGTCCGGCGCGGATGCGCCTGACCCACGTCGGTGGCGCCACCCGCTTGTCGCAACTGGCACGGCTGGTCGACCAGGCGCAGGCGCATCGCCCGCCGCAGGCCATCGTCGCCGATCGCATCGCCAGCCATTTCGTGCTCGGCCTGTTGCTGGCCGCGGTCGCGGTGTACCTGGGCTGGCGCGTGCACGACCCGGCGCGCGCGTTCGAGGTGACGTTGGCGTTGCTGGTGGTCAGCTGCCCCTGCGCGTTGTCGCTGTCGGTGCCCGCGGCGCTGGCCGCGGCGCACGGCGCGCTGGCGAAACTGGGCGTGCTGGCGACGCGGGCGAACGCACTCGACACCCTCGCCCGCGCCACCGATGTCGTCTTCGACAAGACCGGCACGTTGAGCACGGGCCGTCCGACGCTGGACGGCATCAGCACCTTCGACGGGTTCGATTCCGCTGTAGCGCTTTCCATCGCAGCCGCGCTGGAGCGCAACAGCCTGCACCCGATCGCATCCGCGTTTGCCCACGTCCCGGCCGACGCCACGGCCTGCGAGGTCCACGAACATCCCGGCCTGGGCATCGAAGGCAGCGTCGACGGACACCACTGGCGCCTCGGCCAGGCGGCGTTCGCGGCCGGCGCAGCCGACGATGGCCACCTCTGGCTCGGCGACGGACACCGCGCCGTCGCCCGTTTCAGCCTGCGCGAGACCGGGCGCGCCGATGCCCGCGTCGCCATCGACCGGCTGCAGGCGCAGGGGCTAGACATCCACCTGTCCAGCGGCGACGCGGAGGCATCCGTCGCCCGGTTTGCGCGCCATCTCGGCATCGCCGACGCCGCCTCGCGACAAACGCCCGAAGCCAAACTGCTCCGCGTGCGGGAGCTGCAGCAAACCGGGCGCGTGGTCCTCATGGTCGGTGACGGTCTCAACGACGCACCGGTGCTGGCCGGCGCGGATGTCTCGATCGCCGTGGCCGACGGCGCCGCGCTGGCGCAGCGCGCCGCCGACTTCGTGACCACCGGCGCATCGTTGACGCGCATTCCCGCCGCGGTGGCACTGGCCCGGCGCACGCGTCGCATCATCCGCCAGAACCTCGCGTGGGCCGTGGCCTACAACGTGCTGGCATTGCCGCTCGCCGCCGCGGGGCTGGTGACGCCATGGATTGCCGCGCTGGGCATGGCGCTGTCGTCGCTGACGGTCACGCTCAATGCGCTGCGCCTTGCCCGCGCACCTGCGCCATGACCATCCTGCTGTTGTTGATCCCGTTGAGCCTGATGCTGGTCGGCATCGCGGCCTGGGCGTTCGTCTGGGCAGTGCGCCGGGGCCAGTTCGACGATCTCGACACACCGGCCCTGGACATCCTCCGCGACGATCCCCCCATATCCGGCGCTGAAGCTGAAGCCGATGCTGCAAAGGCCAAGGCCAAGGCCGAGCCCGATGCCGATTGACTGGCTGATCGTCGGCGCCGCGGCCCTCAGCGGACTGATGGGCGGCGTGCACTGCGCCGCGATGTGCGGCGGCATCGCAACCGGTTTCTCGGCGATGGGGCCGCGTGGTGGCTGGCGATACGCGCTCGAACCCAATCTGGGCCGTATCGCCGGCTATGTGTTGGCCGGGGCGCTGGCTGGTGGTCTTGGCTACGGCATCGTCAACGTGGCGGCAAGCGAGTGGCTGGCACTCGGCCTGCGCACGGCCGTCGGGCTGGTCTTGGTG
>JAYTAY010000464.1:0-6227 GCA_043737255.1 Luteimonas sp. | reverse complement strand
GCCTGCAGCGTTATGTCGGCCTGTGGCCGCAGAGTGAATCGATGTTCGCGCAAGCCAAGGCGCGCTATCTGGAGGGCGCCGGCACGGGGCTGCTGGAGCCGACGAAGCTGGAGGTCGAACAAGCGATCGCGAATGCGGCGACTTATGTCGACGGCGTGCGCAAGCTGTATGCCGAGTTCCCGCAGGCCGACACGGCACCGGCGCTGACCGCATTTGACGCGCAGACCAAGGACTACACGGACTGGCTGCGTGCCGACGTATTGCCGGTGGCGCGCGTCGATCCGATGCTGCCCGCCGAGCTGTATGCGTTCCGCCTCAAGCAGGTCGGCATCGACATCACGCCGCAACTACTGATGCAACGCGCGCAACTGGAGTTCATCGAAACGCGCGCGATGATGCAGCAGATTGCGCCGCTGGTGGCGAAGGAAAAGGGCATCGACGCACGTGATTACCGCGCCGTGATCCGCGCGTTGAAAGGGGAGACCATTCCAAACGACCAACTCGAAGCACGCTACCGCACCATCATCGACGCGATCGACCCGATCATCCGCCGCGAACGCATCGTCGATGTCCCGCAGCGCCCGATGGTGATGCGCCTGGGCACGCCGGCCGAAAGCGCCGCGCAGCCGGCACCGCATTTCCGCTCCGCGCAACTGATCGGCAACACCGGCGAGCAGGGGCAGTTCGTGCTGCCGCTGGGTAACCCCGCGTCCGGCGCCGACGCGCTCTACGACGACTTCAACTATCCCTCTGCGGCGTGGACACTGAGCGCGCACGAGGGCCGCCCCGGCCACGAACTGCAATCCACGGCGATGATCGAACGCGGCGTGTCGCTGGCACGCGCGCTGTTCGCCGGCAACTCGGTCAACTCCGAGGGCTGGGCGCTGTATGCCGAGGCCGAGATGGTCCCGCATGAGCCTATCGACGGCCAACTGATCGCGCTGCAGTTCCGTCTGCTTCGCGCCGCGCGCGCGATGCTCGATCCGATGCTGAACCTGGGGCTGATCGACCGGGCGCGCGCGGAAAAGGTGTTGCGCGAAGAAGTGGTGCTGTCCAACGCGATGACGGGACAGGAGCTCGACCGCTACCAGTTCCGTTCACCGGGCCAGGCCGGCAGCTATTTCTACGGCTACACCCGAATCATGGAACTGCGCGTCGAAAGCGAATTGGCGCTTGGTGATCGCTTCGACCGGCTCGCCTTCAACAATTTCCTGCTCGACCAAGGGCGGCTGCCGCCGAACCAACTGGCCGAGGCCGTGCGCACACAGTTTGTGCCGGGGCAGAAGAACAGGCGCTGATGGCACATTGTCCGCTGCGTGCGGCTTTGGCGCGGCATCCGGTGGGATGCCAGCTAGTTCAAGACGAGGAAGGTGGATTATGCGCAAACTTCACTTGATTACCTCCGTCCCCTTAAGTCGGCCCCTTTAAGTCGATCAGCCCGCGTAGGGCGCAATCACCAAAGGGCATTGCGCCACATGATTTTCCGAAGCAGCGAACGGTCGGTGGATGCTGAACTAGACGCAGACGCGTCGAAGCATTTCCTTGCTCAGGATGCGTCATGCCTGAGATGTATTCGGCGCAATGCCGTTAGGTGATTGCGCCCTACTGTGTAATTCGCGCGGTTGCACCCTGCGATCAACTCCGAAAACACACAAGAGCGTGTTTGAACATCAGGCGAAGACAAAATGGTCCCTCAACGACGCGTCAGCTGCTATATCCGAATCGATAGTGCTTTTGTGCACTGCCTCCACTTTCGCCATCGGCGGCCCATGCCGCAACCACACAGCCAGCGCTTCAATCGCGTCGGTCTCGCCAACTGCCACGACTTCAACACTGCCATCCAGCAGATTTCTCGCATGACCGCGTAATCCAAGACACCGCACTTGCTCCCGCGCCGAGGTGCGAAAGAATACGCCCTGCACTTTGCCAGTAACGATGAAGCGACATGCCGGCATGACTACACCGCCGGCTTCGGGCCACCCGCGGCGGCGATCGCGGCCTCGATCTCTTTCGCCGTCACCGGCCCCAGGAATTGCTTGACCACCTTGCCATCGGGCGACAGCAGATACGTCATCGGCAAGCCACGCGGCGTGGCGAAGTCCCCAGGCGGGTTGTACACGTCGACGATCGCGATCGGATACACCACCGGGTGGGTCTTCAGGAACTCCTGCATCGCGTCTGGCTCGATTTCCTCATAGGCCAGCCCGAGCACATCGATATGCTCGCGCATTGCATCCAGTGCGGACAGTTCCGGCATTTCCTTCAGGCACGGCGAGCACCACGTCGCCCAGAAATTGATCACCACCCATTTGCCGCGATGCGCGGCGAGATCGTATTGCGCGCCGTCGATGGCCGTGATGCGCAACGAAGGAATCTCGGGCTTGGCGGCATCCACGGGTGCATCTGGTTTTGCAACTTGGCTCGGTGCCGGTTTCGCCACCTTGGCGGACTCCGCTGCATCTTCGGCGGCAGGTTTCTTGCAGGCGACAAGCGCCGCAGCCAGGGAAAGTGCAACCAGCCACACGTGCGCTTTCATTTCTGCTCCTTGTGTTCCGAGTAAAGGTCGCCGACGCGATTTTTCAGGAGATCGCGCAACGGCAGGCGCAGTTGATCCAGCGCTGCAAGCGCAGCCTTGCCCAACGCATCGTCGCGACACGGCAAATGCGCTTCCGCTATCGGGATGCGCAACCGCGAGGTTTCATACAGTTCTGCCATCGTCAGTTCATCCAGATCGCGCGTGAGCAACCATTCGCCCGACTCCGCGCGCGTCAGCACGCCGATTTCGCACAGCTGCGCCAGCATCTGCTGCACCAGCGCGTCGGTCAACATTGGCTCCATCTGCTGGATCTGGTCGCTGTGCAGCCCGCGGCCTGTTTTTCTGGTTTCATTGAACCGCCCCAGCAGCCGAAGCAACGCGTACATCTCGTAACCGTGCGGCAGCCGCATCGCGGCGGGCTGGTAGCGGAAGGCCGACATCGATGATGCGAACGAGGCGCCCAGCAACGCAGACACCCAGCTGAGGAAGATCCACAACAGGAAGATCGGCACGAATGCCACCGTGCCGTACACCTTGGTGTAGTTGTTGAAACTGCCGAGGAACAGCCCGAGCCCGGCCTTGACCAACTCGAACAGCAGCACCGCCAGCAACGCGCCAGCCACGGCATGCCGCCACTTGATCGTACGATGCGGCACCACGCGATAGATGGTTGCGAAAGCAAACAGTTCGATGAACAACGGCGCCAGTTGCAGCATCGCGCTTTCGAGCAAGCGTCCTGGCAGTGAATCAAAAATCGAGAGCGCGAAGAAGCGTGCGGACAAGGCAAGACTGGCGACTGCGACCAGTGCGCCGAGCGTCAGGACCGTCCAGTAGACCAGGAAGCGGACGAATTTAGGTCGCGAAACCTTCACCCGCCAGATGCGGTTGAACGCAGCCTCCACGCTGGTCAGCGTGACCAGGACCGAGACCACCAAGGCGATGATGCCTGCTGCTGTCAGCTGCCCCGCGCTGGCTGAGAACTGCTTGAGGTAGTCCTCCACAGCGCGCGCCGACGATGGCACGAAATTCAGGAAAATATAATCGCTGAGCTGATCGCTCAGCTGTGCGAAAACGGGGAAGGCCGACAGCGTCCCAAACACCACGGTAGCCAGAGGCACCAGTGCGAAGACGGTGGTGAAGGACAGCGAGCCGGCGGACTCCAACAGGCGATCGTCGAGGAAACGCGTCCATAAAAAACGAAAGAACGTCCCCGCGCGCGCGCGGTCGCGCATGCGGTCACTCCATCGGTTGAAGGAATCCAGTGGCTCCATTGGGCAAGCCTACCGCATGGATGGTGAGCGTCGCATCGCCTATGCTGGCGCCATGACGGACATCCTTGTGTTGTATTACAGCCGCGCCGGATCGGTGGCCAAGCTGGCGCGGCAGATTGCGCGCGGCATTGGTGAAATCGATGGAATGTCGGCCCGCATCCGCAGCGTGCCACCGGTGGCGCCACAGACCGAAACCGCCGTGCCGCCGGTTCCCGATGATGGCGCGCCTTACGTCGACAGGCGCGATCTCGAAGAATGTGCCGGTTTGATCGTCGGCAGTCCGACGCGCTTCGGCAACATGGCCGCGCCGATGAAATATTTCTTCGATTCACTCGGTGCCGAGTGGGCCAGCGGCACGCTCGCAGGCAAACCTGCAGCGGTGTTCACCTCGACGGCAACGATGCATGGCGGCCAGGAATCGACGTTGCTGTCGATGATGATCCCGTTGTTGCACCACGGTTGCGTGATCGTCGGCATTCCGTACACCGAGCCAGCACTTACCGCGACCAAGTCCGGCGGCACGCCGTATGGCGCGAGCCATGTCGCCGGGTCGCAGGACGATCCAACGCTGAGCGACGACGAAGCGGTGCTTGCACGCGCGTTGGGCAAACGACTGGCCGACATTGCCAGGAAGTTGTCATCGTGACCGCAGCGCGACGCGTGCTTTGTACGGCGTTGGCCGCGTTGACGCTGTTGTTTTTGGCGTGGTTCTGGCGAGAACCGGTCACGCTGCTGGTGTTTGCATTGCCTGCAGCGGCGCTATTGGTGGCTGCTATACGTGGCATGGCGCGCGCCGGCTTTTGGGCAGGGGTGCTGGCGCTGGCGTGGTTCAGCCACGGCATCATGGTGGCCTGGACCCGCGCACCCGAGCGCATGTTTGCTCTGGTGGAAGTCGCGCTTGCGGTGGCCATCGTCTTCGCCGCGAGCGTGCCCGGACTGCGCGCGCGCTTCGGGAAACACGGCTGACGCGCTGCGTATAATTTCGGCACGAATTCTGGGGGATGCGGATCGAATGGACGAACTACTCGTCATCACCACCGGCGGCACCATCGACAAGGTGTATTTCGACGACAAGTCGGATTACCAGGTCGGCGATCCACAAATCGGACGCATCTTTGAAGCTCTCGGCGTGGCGTTCCGGTACCGGGTGATCCCGATCATCCGCAAGGACTCACTGCACATCAGCGATGCTGACCGCGAACTGATCCGCGCAACCGTCGCCGCGCAGGCTGCGCGGCACGTGTTGATCACGCACGGCACCGACACGATGGTGGACACGGCGAAAGTGCTCGCGGATATTTCGGGCAAGACCATCGTGCTGACTGGTGCGCTGAATCCGGCCGGGTTCCGCGGCTCGGATGCCGAATTCAATATCGGCACTGCCGTTGGCGCCGTGCAATCTTTGCCGCCGGGCGTCTATGTCGCGATGAATGGCCGTGTATGGGATCCGGCGACTGTGCGCAAGAACGTGGCAGCGAATCGCTTCGAGGCGATCTAAGCGATTCGTTCACACCTGGATGCGTCGCGCGGCTGGAATCAATTCCCTCGCTTTGGACTGCCTAGCCTTGGCAGCGTGGGCACAGTCGGATCGGAAGGACGGGTACTGCCTCGCCCGGGTGGCGACGGCACTGTCGGATCCGCGATCGGGGTCTTGCCCAACTCCACTAGGAAGGCAACCCCCAGCTGCGCCAGTGGCACGCTGTGCGCGGCGGTCCCGCCCATGTTTTCGAGCCGGTCGTTGGCAGTGTGCAGCGACGGGAAGATTGGACCTTCGTCGTACATCACTGCAGGGTAGCCGTACGCTGTCCACGAGGCATGGTCCGAGCAGCCATAACCGCACGCAGACTCGCTCAGCGTGTAACCGCGAGGCGTCATGTAGGTGGCAAACAAATTCCTGATGAACTGCTGCAAGGGCGCATTCGAGTAGTCGGTGATCATGTTGACATCAAAGGTCGAGCTCGGAGATTTCCAATTAGTCATGTCTAGCTGCAGCACGCCGACAACCTTCTTGCCCTGCGTCTGGAACGATTGCGCGATGGCTTCCGAGCCGCGCAATCCGACTTCCTCGGCCGCATAGCCCATGAACTTGATCGTACGCTGGGGCCGGTAACCGTTCGCCATCGCAACCCGCAGAATTTCGGTGAGGGTCGCAATGCCGGAGGCATCGTCATCGGCCCCGGGTGCGAGCATGGTCTCAGCCGTTGTTCCAGGCGGATTGTTGTTCCATCGGACGGAATCCAGATGGCCGCCCAACACGACGATCTCGTCCGGAAAATTGAAGCCGGGGATGGTCAGGATCACGGACGGCTGCGTGCCGCAGGTGGTGCATGCCTCGAAGAGTTCGGCGGTCACGTCGCTGCGCCCGGCCCCGGTCGCAAGACCAAGCCACATATCCCTGATCCAGATCGCCGCGTTGCGGC
>JAYTAY010000463.1:0-6233 GCA_043737255.1 Luteimonas sp. | reverse complement strand
TCGATCGCGAGCCACGAACGTGGGAGCGACCTAGCGATCATGCACCGGTGTGGGTCGAGCTTGAACCGTGACCCTTTGATGCAACCAGGTTGTATGCCGCTCGCGAGTCGACCCGTTAAACACCAGCACCGGTCCGCAAAACGCGAAGCACGCAAAAAAGAACATGCAACTATCTGGATCAAATGCCTCTTTCGCGCCGTTCGCTTGTTTGCGGATGACAACGCTGCTTACGAGGTTCCGCGCAAAAAACAAAAGCCCGGCAATGCCGGGCCTTTGTCGTAGCCGTGGACCTTGGGTGAGTCTGATTTAGCGCACGCGGCCACGGCGGAACAGGTTGACGATGGCCAGCAGGATGACCGCGCCGACCAGCGACACGACAAGGCTCATCACGCTGAATCCGTCGTTGATGGAACCTGCACCTACCATCGGCCCAATCAGCCAACCGCCGATGAAGGCACCAACGATGCCGACGATCACATTGAGGATGATGCCCTGCTGGCCATCGGTCTTCATGATCATGCTGGCAAGCCAACCAATGATGCCACCAACGATCAACCAAATGATTATGTTCATGCTCCGAACTCCTTGACAGGTGAAGTTATAAGAAAACGCTCCCCTGCGTGGGGGCGGTGTCCAGTCTCCCTAGCTGTGCGTGATGAACACGTCAGCGCTGGCATCGCCGGGCCGGATTTCGGGGGAACCCGGCTCACCGTTTTGTACCGCATACCGCCCCCTATTGCACGCCGCCGCGCAACAGCGCCTGCAACATGTCGCGCGGCAGCTTGCCGGTCTCATTGCGTGGCAACACTGCCACGCGTCGCAGCGGCCGCGGCAGGAACGCCGGGTCGATGCCTGCACGCAACTGGGCCACGATCTCCGTCTCGGACAGCGTGGGCGCGACCACCAGCGCGGCGATGCGGCGCACGCCTGCGGCATCGGCTTCATCCAGCTGGAACACGACGCCATCGCTGACACCGGGAATCGCCAGCAACTTGCGGGTGAGATCCGCCAACGATGCGCGCTTGCCGGCGATCTCCAGCAGGTCGGTGTTGCGACCGCGCAGATGGAAGCGATCGTCGCCTTCGAGTTCAACCACATCGGCCAGCGCAACCGCTGCCTCCAGGTGCGCGGCATGCACCAGCGTGCCGTCAGGTTGCGGCGCAAGCCGCACGCCGGGCAGCAAGGTCCATGCGCTTTCCTGCGCGGTACGACGCCGTGCGATCACGCAGGTTTCGGTGGAGCCGAACAGTTCGCGTACCTCACAGCCGAACTGCGCTTCGGCCGCGGCCGCCAGGGCCTGTGGCAACGGCGCGGTGGCCGAGACAATACCGGCAAGTGGCGGCAAACCGATGCCCGATTGCACCAGGGCACGCAGGTGCACGGGCGTGCTGATGAGCAATCGCGGCGCAGACGCTTCGGCCAATGCGCGCGCGACATCCTCGGGAAAGAACGGGCGTGACGCGTGTACCGCTGCATGGCCGAGTAGCGGCAACAACACCGACATCTCCATCCCATACATGTGTTGCGGCGGTACGGTGGCGACCAGGTGCGGGGTTTGGTGCGCAGGCCACAGGTCATGCAAGGCGGCGAGGTTCTGCGCGGTGCTGGTGCGGAAGCTGCCCCAGGTTTTCGGATTGGCCTTTGGCGCGCCGGTGCTGCCGGAGGTGAAGCCGATCGCGACCAGGGTCGCGTCGTCCAGTGTCGGCAGGTCGCCATCGATTTCGGGGAGCGTCTCGGGCAGCCGCCAGTAACGCGGTGGCGGGGCGAAGGCGCCGTCGCCCAGGCAGTAACTTTCCGGATACGTGGCGCGGACTTCTTCGACCACGTCCGGCGCGCGCGATGGCGGCAGCAACGTGACCTGGCCGCGCACGGCGGCCGCGCAGAACGCCAGCAGAAAACGATACCGGTCCTCGCACAGGTTGATCGCGTAGCGACCGCTCGGCAACTGCGCTGCCAGGCCGCGCACTTGTGCCAAGAACGTCGACAGCGTGATGTCGCCTCGCGGCCGGCAGACGATGGCGCGATGCGGCTCGCCGCTTGCCATGGGCGCTGGTCCGGACATCTGCTCCCACGATTGGATGACTGCCGACATTCCGTTGTTTCCCTGCGGCCGGAACCATCGCGGCCTTTGTCGCCGATAGCTTACGCTGGCCGCCCCGCGCTGCGCCAAACCTGTCGTCCATGTCGTTGTCAAACGCCAACTTCGTGCTGGGCCCGCTGCGTTGCCGCTGGCAGCCGCACGCACACGGGCAGGCCACGGAGCCAAGCGTTCGATCGTGGTTGGCCGGAGAACTCGATTGCACGATGGATGCGATCCCGCTGCACCGCAGCGCGCGCGGACGACCGCGTCTTTCGACTCCGTTCGAGCACGTCGATGTGTCCTGGAGCCACAGCGGGGATGGATTGCTGATCGCCTGCGGACAGGACATCGAGCTGGGCGTGGATGTGGAACGCCTTCGGCTACGTCCACGCGCGCTGGAACTGGCGCAGCGTTTTTTCACTGGTGAGGAAACCGCCTGGCTGGAAAAACGTGCCGGCTACGAACGCGAGGAGGCGTTCATCAGGCTCTGGTGCGCGAAGGAAGCGGTGTTGAAGGCGCATGGTTACGGGCTTGCATTCGGGCTTGATCGGCTGGCGTTTGCGGAGACGCGTGAGGGCCTGTCGATGATTGAATGCGATGCCGAACTCGGCGCTGCCAAGGACTGGTCGCTGATCGAATTCGTCCCGGCCGTGGGTTATCGCGCCGCACTGGCGTGGCGATCGAGAAGTAGTATTTTTATTGGGAAATGCTCTGGATGATTTTCATCACTCCCACAACTTCCTGCTCATCCTGAGCTTTGCCAAGGACGGCTTTGCTGCCTCCATGCGAAGGCAGGGAGTGAGGAAGACCGTTTGCAAGCCACTGGCTGGCGAACGGGCTGGGGAGGGGATGCGTCAGATCACTTTGCTGCATCCGAAGAGCAAGCATTTAAGAACTTGACCAGCTTCGCTGTTGAAAGGCTTTTCGCGCTGCGCGCGAGTTCATTTCTTTTGCTAAGCCCAAAAGAAACGAACCAAAAAAAAGGGCTTTCCCCAATCACAGCGTCAAATTTGCTTCATTGCCGAGGGGGTTTTTCGACACACCTTTGTCTGCTTCGCAGCCAAAGTCCGGCCCGCGCTTGCGGCGCGGGCATTCGTACGGTTCGCGAGCCGATGGCTCGCAAGCGACACCTTGTCACCCATGGCTCGGTCGAAAAACGGCGGGTCTACACGGGTAGTCGTCAGTCTCCACACCGCTGTCGAAGGCGCGCCATGCTCAGCGCTTCTGAGTTTCCCTAAGCGATACTTGCATCACATGACTTCCGAACTCTCGACCGAACTCCGCAACACACTCGACACCGGCCTGACCGCCCTCGGTCTCGACGCATCCACACTCGCGCCGCCATTACTGGCGTACCTCGCGCTGCTCATCCGCTGGAACAACACCTACAACCTCACCGCGATCCGCGAACCGCGCGAAATGGTCGGCAAACACCTGCTCGATTCGCTGGCCATGCATTCCCATGCAACCTCGGGCGCGTTGGCTGATCTGGGCAGCGGGCCTGGCCTGCCGGGCATTCCGCTGGCGCTCGCCAATCCCGCGTTGCAGGTCACGCTGGTCGAATCCAATGGCAAGAAGGCGCGCTTCCTGCGCGAAGCGGTCCGCACACTCGGGTTGCACAACGCGCACGTCGCTGAATCGCGTGCCGAGGCGTTCGACCAACCGGGTGCGTACGACCTGATCACCGCACGCGCGCTGGCCACACTGCGCGGCATCATCGAGGTGGGCGGCCATCTGCTCACGACTGGCGGCAGCTTGCTGGCGATGAAGGGAGCGCGTCCGGACGAGGAAATCGCCGACTTGCCCACAGGCTGGCGCGTATCGGCCATTCATCCGCTGCGGGTGCCCGGGCTGAATGCGGAGCGGCATCTGGTCGTGGTGACTCGCGTCAAGAGCCTTGTGCAGGCACGGTCTCGACCCGCGGCTTTTCCTCCAAGCACAAATGAAAGTGAGCATTGCGGTCGCAAAACCGCACTCACGCGCAAGCGCTGCGGGCCGAAACCCGCCCCCATGACGCTCCCGCATGCCACACGCGCGGCGGCGCGTTGACCATTCCGGCAGGCGCGGCTCCCCGCGGCGCGGCATAATCTCCCTCCGGCCAGCCGCGCTTCATCTTCTTGCGCCGGAACTCCAGCAGGGAACCTCCGCGCCAACATGGCCCGCATCATCGCTATTGCCAATCAGAAAGGCGGCGTCGGCAAGACGACCACCGCGGTCAATCTGGCCGCGGCATTGGCGCGCATGCCCAGGCGCGTGCTGCTGGTCGACCTCGATGCGCAGGGCAATGCCACGATGGGCAGTGGCGTCGACAAGCGCGAGCTGGCGGCGTCCAGTTGCGATGTATTGCTGGAAGAGGCGCGTGCCGATGCGGTCATCGTCAAGACAGCGGAAGGCTTCGAACTGCTGCCCGGCAACAACGACCTGACCGCCGCCGAAATCGAACTGATGGACGGGGAAGGCCGCGAGCAACGGCTCAAGCGCGCGCTGGATCCACTGCGCGAGAACTACGACTACATCCTCATCGATTGCCCGCCGGCGCTGTCGCTGCTCACGTTGAATGCATTGACCGCCGCCGATTCGGTGCTGGTGCCGATGCAGTGCGAGTACTACGCGCTGGAAGGCCTGACCTCGCTGCTGCAGACCATCGATGCGCTGAAGGTCCGGCTCAATCCCGCGCTCGAAATCGAAGGCGTGCTGCGGACCATGTTCGACGTGCGCAACAACCTGGCCAATGCGGTATCGGCGGAACTGGTGCAGCACTTCGGCGACAAGGTGTTCCGCACCATCGTGCCGCGCAACGTGCGCCTGGCCGAAGCGCCGAGCCACGGCCAGAGCATCGTCGGTTACGACAAGGCCTCGCGCGGCAGCGTGGCGTATCTGGGCCTGGCCAGCGAGATGGTGCGCCGCCAGCAGGAACGCGAAACGACTCACCAGAAAACACAGCAGACGCGTGCCATGGCGCAACGTGTCACGGAGAACGATTCCATGGGGAGCGGAGCATGATCGTTGCGAAGAAGCGCGGCCTGGGCCGCGGCCTCGAAGCATTGCTTGGCCCCAGGGCAGCCGCCGAAGTGCCGGCGCTCGAGGCGCAGGCCAGCGACACGTTGCGCAATCTGCCGTTGAATCAATTGCAGCCGGGCAAATACCAGCCGCGCACGACCATGGATCCGGACAAGTTGAGCGAGCTGGCAGAGTCGATCCGCGCGCAGGGCGTGATCCAGCCGATCGTGGTGCGCGAGATCGGCAAGCACCGTTACGAGATCGTCGCCGGCGAACGCCGCTGGCGTGCGTCGCAACAGGCCGGCTTGAGCGAGATCCCGGTGGTGGTGCGCGAAGTCGACGACCGCACTGTGGTCGCGATGGCGCTGATCGAGAACATCCAGCGCGAGGACCTCAATCCGCTGGAGGAAGCGCAGGCCTTGCATCGCCTGATCCAGGAATTCGACCTGACCCACGCACAGGCCGCCGATGCGGTGGGCCGTTCGCGCGCGGCGGTATCGAACCTGCTGCGCCTGCTGGAATTGCCGCCCGCGATCCGCGCGTTGCTGGAAACCGGCCGCCTGGAAATGGGCCATGCGCGCGCACTGCTGACGCTGGCACCCGATCTCGCCAGCCGCTTGGCGTCGGATGCCGCGGAACATGGCTGGTCGGTGCGCGAAGTGGAACATCGCGCACAGCAATTTTCGGCCGGCAAGGTGCCGGCGACAATCAAGAAGAAGAACGGCAGCAAGACCGAGCCGCATGCCGACATTGCCACGCTCGAACGCGAACTCGGCGAAACGCTGGGCACCCGCGTCGTCGTCCAGCACGGTCGCGGCAACAAGGGCCGCCTTGTAATCCACTACACCGATCTCGATACGCTCGATGGGGTGTTGGAGCGATTGCGCGGGAAGGCGCGGTAAATCGCGGGCCGTGATTCCGTTTGCGATCTTCGTGTTTTCATCCTCACGAAGGCGCGGATACATGCCAGTTCGGTTTCGAGCCGAAGACATCAATTGAGGCCGGTATGCAGAAAGTTGTGGCATGGTGCCAGTCGTATTTCGGAGCGAACGCGTGACCGATGTTCCACCACTCTCCGTCGTCGTTCCCGTCTTCAACGAGCAGGACAATGTCGCGCCGCTGATCGAGGAAATCGTCGCCACGCTGCGCGGAC
>JAYTAY010000462.1:0-2634 GCA_043737255.1 Luteimonas sp. | reverse complement strand
ATCCAGGACGTGTATCGCCTGCAGGGCGTGAAGATCAACGACAAGCACATCGAGGTGATCATTCGCCAGATGCTGCGCAAGGTCGAGATCATCGATGGAGGCGACAGCAAGTACCTGCACGGCGAGCAGGCCGAGCGCCAGCGCGTGCTGGAGGAGAACATCAAGGTCAATGGCCGTAACGAACTGATCGCGAAGTACGATCCGGTGCTGCTGGGCATCACCAAGGCCTCGCTGGCGACCGAGTCGTTCATTTCGGCGGCGTCGTTCCAGGAAACCACCCGCGTGCTGACCGAGGCGGCCGTGCGCGGCACCCGAGATGGCCTGCGCGGCCTCAAGGAAAACGTCATCGTCGGCCGCCTGATCCCGGCCGGTACCGGTCTGGCGTATCACACCCAGCGTCGCCGTAATGCGGCCGGGTTGACTGCGGCCGAGATGGACGCATTGACCGGAGACGGCAACACGACAAGCGGCGAGACCACCGAAACTGCCGACACGAGCGAGGAGTCCAGCGCAGGCTAAGCGCCGTATCCGACGACCTCTCAGCTGTCCCCGACTCCGAAATGAGGCGCAGATGCGCCTCATTTCGGCCCAAGAGGGCAGGACGTACTAGATGGTTCGCGTTGACGGTAACGTGCACCGCCAGCTATAATTTTTGGTCTTGTCGGGCCGAACTGCATTTGTCGGCCTGGTTTTCATCTTTATGTGGCTCGGCCACGCACCCGTACGCCAAGGCCACTGGCCTTCAATCTGAAGAATCAAACACGATGGCAACAATCAACCAACTGGTTCGCAAGCCGCGGAACCCGGAAACGTACAAAAGCACGTCGCCGGCCCTGGCCAACTGCCCGCAACGCCGCGGCGTCTGCACGCGCGTGTACACCACCACGCCAAAGAAGCCGAATTCGGCATTGCGCAAGGTAGCCAAAGTGCGTTTGACCAACGGTTACGAGGTGATCTCGTACATCGGCGGTGAAGGCCACAACCTGCAGGAGCACTCGGTGGTGCTGATCCGCGGCGGTCGAGTCAAGGACCTGCCAGGTGTGCGTTACCACACGGTGCGTGGGACGCTCGATGCGTCCGGCGTTGCGAAGCGTCGCCAGAGCCGCTCCAAGTACGGCACGAAGCGCCCGAAGTCCTAATCGTATGTGTAGGGCGGGTCTTGACCCGCCACCCGAAAAAACGGCGGGTCAAGACCCGCCCTACCGAGAATGAGATATGTCGCGTAAAGGTTCCACTCCACAGCGCAATGTCCTGCCCGATCCCAAACACGGCAGTGAGATGATCGCCCGCTTCATCAACATGGTCATGTACAGCGGCAAGAAGTCTGTTGCCGAGAAGATCGTGTATGGCGCGATGGACGTGATCAGTGAAAAAAACAACAACGCCCTGGAAGTGGTCGAGAAGGCGCTGGGCAATATCTCGCCGTCGGTCGAGGTCAAGTCGCGTCGCGTCGGTGGCGCCACCTATCAGGTACCGGTCGAAGTGCGCGCCTCGCGTCGCATGGCGTTGGCGATGCGCTGGCTGATTGAATCCGCGCGCAAGCGTGGCGAGAACAGCATGCCGCGCAAGCTCGCGGCCGAATTGATCGACGCCTCCGAAAACCGTGGTGGCGCCGTCAAGAAGCGCGAAGAAACGCACCGCATGGCGGAAGCGAACAAGGCATTCGCCCACTTCCGTTGGTGATGCTTCCGCTGTAGATGCAGCGGGCGTCGGTGACGGCGCCCGAGCGGCGCTGCTTACCAGCCAGGCGCACATGCCGCTGGCGACGAAGTCAGGCTACGCCACATCGACACATTCCGGAGCCGCCTGATGGCGGCGCCCGCCCTTATCAGGCCTGCTCACCAGGTCAATATCACGAGAGATCGCCGTGGCCCGTACCACTCCCATCGAACGCTATCGCAACTTCGGCATCATGGCCCACATCGATGCGGGCAAGACGACCACGACCGAACGCATCTTGTTTTACACCGGCGTCAACCACAAGATCGGCGAAGTGCACGAAGGTGCCGCGACGATGGACTGGATGGAGCAGGAGCAGGAGCGCGGCATCACCATCACGTCCGCGGCAACAACGGCGTTCTGGAGCGGCATGGACAGCTCCCTGCCGCAGCATCGCTTCAACATCATTGATACTCCCGGCCACGTCGACTTCACCATCGAAGTCGAACGCTCCCTGCGCGTGCTCGATGGCGCGGTGTTCGTGCTGTGCGCCGTCGGCGGCGTGCAACCGCAGTCCGAGACCGTGTGGCGCCAGGCCAACAAGTATTCCGTGCCGCGTCTTGCGTTCGTCAACAAGATGGATCGTACCGGTGCGGATTTCGACAAAGTCGTCGAGCAGTTGAAGACGCGTCTTGGCGCCTACCCGGTGCCGATGCAGGTGCCGATCGGCGCCGAGGAAGGTTTCGAGGGCGTGGTCGACCTGATCAAGATGAAGGCGATCCAGTGGGATGTTGCGTCACAGGGCACCAAGTTTGAATACATTGAGATCCCTGAAAATATTGCTGACAAATGCGTGTCCGCGCGTAACTTCATGATCGAGGCCGCAGCCGAAGCGTCCGAAGAATTGATGGACAAGTACCTCAACGAGGGCGACCTGTGCGAAGCCGACATCGTTGCCGGCATACGCGAGCGCAC
>JAYTAY010000461.1:0-2641 GCA_043737255.1 Luteimonas sp. | reverse complement strand
CCTGCTGACCGCGGAACACGCCTTGCGTTGCGTCGGTCCAGTCACGCACGTACTTCGACGACAGCGTGCTCCCCTCGATCCGCAGCGCGGTCGCATCGATCATGATTTGCAGGTCCTGGCGCACGTTGGGATCGCGTTCCAACTGCAGCGCGTGCTCAAGCGAGGTCTTGGTTTGGGTCAACGCATCGCGACGGCGCGCATCGACGCGCGGACCGAGATCCCGGGCCAGACCGTCG
Source organism: Luteimonas sp. (assembly GCA_043737255.1). GTDB lineage: Bacteria > Pseudomonadota > Gammaproteobacteria > Xanthomonadales > Xanthomonadaceae > JALYOU01. Next base: position 2,405 of record JAYTAY010000461.1, on the reverse strand, counting down.
TATTGCGCGAGACCGGTGGACGATGCGGACTCGGGATTGAACTGGGCTTCCGCGTCCAGCAGCCGCTGAGCATGGGCGTTGCTTTTCGCCACCCATGCCGGCGCGGGTGATACGGCTACCGGCTTGCTCGCGGCCGGCGCGGCCGATGATTGGGCGAGTACCGGCAACAAGGGCGACAGCAGCGCCAAGGTAATCGCAATTACAAAGGGCTTCATCGGTCGTTACCGGTTGGCAGTGCCGTGAGCATCGCGCGGTGGTGGCCTGATGACAAGCAGTTCCAGTAGGGCGCGATAGCCGAAGGACATTGCGTCGAATGTGTCGGGTACGACCAATTCAGTGCAAGGAAAATTCTTGAGCAAGCGGCTAGTTTGCATCTGCCGACCGTTGCTGCTCCAGACACCTTTTGGCGCAGTGCCGTTTGGTTACGCCCCGAAGGAAGTGCCCTTGGGAGATTGCGTGGCGCGCAACCCAGCGTACGTTCTGCGGACGCTCAATCCTGCCCTGCATAAGGCGCAATCGGCTTGATCACGCCATAGCGTTCTTTCAATGGTTTGCCGGGCAACGGGGCAAACGTCAATCGTGTTTGCGGCACGGTGGTATCCGGCAACCGATCCAGCAAGTCGCGGATCAAGGTCAGGCGGCCGCGTTTCTGGTCGTTGAAATCGACCAGGGTCCACGGCGTCCCCGGGCGATGCGTCGCTTTCAGCATCGCTTCGCGTGCACGCGTGTATTCGGCGTATTTCTTGCGCGCCTCCAGGTCGATCGGCGACAGCTTCCAGCGCTTCAGCGGATCCTTCCGCCGTTCCGAGAAACGCTCCTCCTGTTTGTCCTGGTCGCAACACAGCCAGTACTTGAACAGCAGGATGCCGTCATCGACGAGTTGTTGCTCGAACACGGGTGCGTGCTGCAAAAAGGATCTGGTCTGCGCTTGCGTGCAGAACCCCATGACCTTTTCGACGCCGGCGCGGTTGTACCAACTGCGATCGAGAAGCACGATTTCACCTGCGGCAGGCAGATACGGAACGTAACGCTGGAAGTACCACTGTGTCGCTTCGCGCCCACTTGGTTTGGACAGCGCTACCACATGGCACTGGCGTGGATTCAAATGTTCCGAGATCGCATTGAGTACGCCGCCCTTGCCGGCAGTATCACGACCTTCGATGATCACGACAACGCGCTTGCCGGTGTGATGCAACCAGCGCGCCATCGCGACCAGTTCTTCCTGCAAGGGTTCCAGCAGTTCCTCGTAATCCTTGCGCTTCAATGGTTTCATGATTCGGTACGCCCTCTGCGCGCGGGAGATCGTGTTCGTATTGCGCTCATGCTGCGCGCAACTTCCAGCAGCGCGCCCTGCTGTTTCGTGTTCAAGCTGCGATAGGCGGACAGCAGATCGTGTTCGCCCCTGGTGCGCGCCGGATCGAGCGTGCTGGCCAGTTCCGACAGCAATGCGCCCGCCGGTACACCGAACATCCTGGCGAGCATGTCAAGCTGATCCTTGCCGGGTAACTTCTCGCCTCGAAGCCACGCAGACACGGTGGCAGCTCCGGCGCGTGGAATTGCGCGGGCGATCTCGTTGGCGGTGATGCCGCGCGCCTTGGCCAGTAAACGCAACGTCGTGTCGATCGGCATCTTCATTCCTTCAGCCGCGGACGCAGTGCAGCCAGGTTGCAGGGTTTGGTGCGTGCATCGAGTTGCGCGCGAATGATGCGCTCCCATGCAGTGCGGCACGCTGACGTCGAACCCGGCAGGCAAAACACGAACGTGTTGTTGGCCAGCCCTGCGAACGCGCGCGATTGCAGTGACGATGTGCCGATGTCCTCGAAGGAAATCGCACGGAACAGTTCGCCGAAGCCGGGCATCTGCTTGTCCAGCAATGGCAGCAGCGCTTCCGGAGTTGAATCGCGGCCGGTGAAGCCGGTGCCGCCGGTGACCAGTACGCCGTCGATGCCCTCGTCCGAGATCCACCGGGAAACAACTTCACGCAATTTGTATTTGTCGTCCGGTAGCAGGGCGCGGTCGGCAAGCCTGTGCCCGTCCTCGGCCAACGCTGTCGCCAGGTAATCGCCTGAGGTGTCGTTGGCGGATGTGCGAGAGTCGGACACGGTCAGCACGCAGAGATTTAACGGGATGGTCGAGTCGTTTGCAGACATGCGCAAAGCCTACACCGGTTCATCCAGGTCGATGCGGAACCGCAACGTTTCGTCGTGCGATGCCCAGCCCGCATTGCGATACAAGGTTTGCGCCGCGCTGTTGTCGTGCGTGGTTTCCAGTTCGAGCCGCTGCGTACCGGCCTCACGGCCGAAGTTTTCCGCAGCGATGAGCAGCGCCGATGCGACGCCCAGACGGCGTGCATCCGGCGTAACGAACAGGTCGTTCAAGATCCACACGCGTGCGAGTCGTACCGA
>JAYTAY010000460.1:0-6265 GCA_043737255.1 Luteimonas sp. | reverse complement strand
GCGGATCTCGCTTCAAAACGAGAGCAACCCCTGCGGCCCGCGCATCTGGAACGGGATCGACTCCAGCCGCATGCCGCGATTGACCTGCACCACGAAATGCAGGTGCGGGCCGCTGGTGAAGCCGGTGTTGCCCGACAAGCCGATCTGCTGGCCCTGCCGCACCTGCTGCCCCAGCCGCACATGCACGCCGTTTTCCTGCAGGTGCGCGTACAGCGCCATCGTGCCGTCATCGTGCAGGATGCGGACGAAGTTGGCGCGGCCGCCGTACTTTTCCTTGAGGCCGGCCTGGTCGAAGTCCGACGCCACCTGCATCACCTTCCCGCCGCGTGCCGCCAGCACCGGCGTGCCGGTTTCGGCAGCGAAGTCCAATGCGTGCCGGTTCTGTGCATCGCGATGGCTGAAGATGCCGCCGAACCCCTGATCAATTCGCACGTTGTTGCGCTGCAATGGCACCAGGTATTCAAACGGCGCCGGCTTGGCGTTGGGATCGCCTGGAATGCCTTCCATCCACACTTCAAAGCGCCCCGGCTTGCTGCTGTCGACGGTGTAGAGATTGGCCACGAGACTGCTGGCGTTGGCGCGCACCAGTGCGCGGGCGGGCAGGGTGGGTTGTCCGGCAATGTTGTCGTTGTGCTTGAAGTGCAACATCACTTCGATCGGACCAGCGAGGGCGTTGTCGGCCCATGCGTGGTGCTGGCCTTCACCGTCCTCGATGCGCAGACGCACCATCGCTTCGGGTTCGGCGCGCACCGGGATACGTTCGACCCGGCCCGTCGGTGCACTGGGAACGTGGTCGCCGTAGTGCACGATGCCGCTGCGATCCTTCCACCGGTAAATCGAGTCCGCCTGCGCCGCGAGGCTGGCAACACAGGCACATCCCATCAACAGCACGGCAGCGGCGGGGCGACGGCACATGTCAGCGCAGGCAATCGTCCGAGAGCTTCAACGCACGCGTGATGTGGCGCAGATCGAACGCGGTCAACGCCTTGTCGTCGTGCACCGCGAACAACGCACCATGCGGGAAGCGTGATGTGGCGGCCGCATGCAATGCGATGCCGTCGGTGTGCGCGGTGGCGCTGCCGGTGAAACTGCCGCGGTACGCCAGCTCGGCGCGATCGAAGACGTGGAAGGTCGTCAGTGGGCTGGTCTGGTCGGCGGCGATCCAGTAACCCTGGTCCACCGAACAACTCCACAGTACGACACCTTCGGCCTCGCCGTGGAACAGGGAAGTAGGCAGGCTGCGTTGCCGGTAGCGTCCTGCCAGGTCGTACTCGCGCAGCGTTGTGCCCACGCGCGTGTCTTCCTCGGCGATCAACAGACGGTCGTTGGCCGGATCGCCGCCGATCGATTCCACCATGCGCAACGCTGCGTCCGGCGCGGTCCCGCCAAAACTGCCAAGCGATGTCACCGATGGCTTGGCATCCGCATCGAGCTGCACGCGATAACGGCGCACCCGCTGGTCGAGTTGCGCGAACGGGGGAACGACATCGGATTTCGCACCCTCCATGAAACTGTCGGTCACGTAGGTTTCAAGCACGCCGGGTGCGACTTCATGCAGCCATAAACCGTAGGGACTGCGCAGTTCGCTTTCGCCATAGCTCCCAAGCGGCGCGAACGTGGGCAATGACAACATCTGCACGCGATGGTTGTCGCGCTCGACCACGAACAAAACGTCGGCAAATACGGCGACCCCGTTCGGCCGGTTGAATTCTCCAGGGGCAGCCCCCTTGCGTCCGATTTCACGCAAGCGCTCGCCGCTGTCGGCATCGAACACCACCAGCCGGTGCGTCGACTTCGCGGTGCCGATGATCCATGCGCCACCTTGTTCGTTGGGCCAGATCGCGAGCGAATCGAGTTCGTCGGTGGTGTTGGCTTCGCTGATGTAGCTCTCGGTGACGACCACGGCATCACTGATGCCTTGCGGCGCGGCTTTGACGGGCGACTCGGGGTCGCGTGGCGCGGGTACGGGCGCGGTCGCGCATCCGGCCAGCAGTGCCAGACACGACAGCGCGATCAACAGGCGTTTCAACATGGCGGCAGGTTTGCTCATGACGTCAGTATGGGTGATGAATGTGGGCGTCTGAGGCCCAGTGGATGGGGAAACGGGAGAAGGGTAAGGCTCATCGCTTGCTCGTCCTTCCGCGAAGGCGGGATCCCATGCCCGTAGATTCCCAAGTCGTCAGAATTGCTCTGCCGTGGTTTCTCGGCATGGGTTTCCGCCTTCGCGGAATGACGAGCAAAAAATGCACACACGCTTATGCCAGCCCCGCGAAGCACATGCGAATACAACCTGCGGGCTTCGAGAATCATCCATCGCTTCATACGCATGAAGCGATTGACATCTGCAAAATTACTGGCAAGCTGCGGTCATCCATAGAGACCGGCGGAGGGACATGCCCTTTGATGCCGGGGCAACCTGACGGAGCGCGAGCTCCGGCGTGGTGCCAATTCCTGCGGGGACCCGGGTCCGCCGCGAAGATGGTTGCGCCGCATCGCCACGATGCGGTTCGACGTCGACGCATCCCGCAGGACTCGATGGCCTCGTCCAGTTCCGGACGCCGCCTGAGAGAAGCCGCCATGAGCCTCGTCGATGTTGCTCCGCCATCCATCCCCCGGTACGCCACGCAAACCCTGCCCCCGTTCGCCTTCGAGCCGTCGGCATCCAGTTTTCCCAGCAATTCAGTCCACCCACGGTGAACGGGCCGATCTCGAATGTCCGCAATCCGGCACCGTCGCCCGGCGCCCAGACTAGGTGCTCCTCGCAGGTAGGAACCAACTTGCGGTGGACGTTGCGAATCACGCCGGAATCGTCGATCAGCACCAGCGCGCAGTACAGGCTGTGTCCGCCGCGATCGGGCGCGCGTTCGACGATGCCGAGCGCGACCCAAATCTTTTTTATTCGCGCCGCCGTGCAGACGCCATCGAGATCGCCGCGTGCGATCACCACCGCCTGTGCGCAGTAATGCGCGAACAGTGTCTTCTGCAGGTCATCCCCGAAGCGGGCAGCGTCAATGTGCTCGATCCAGAACGGGTAACCCGGCACAAATGCTTCACCGAACACCACCAGCCTGGCCCGCCGGGCGCCGGCCTCAGAGATCGCGGCGACGACTTTCTGCAACGTCGCAATGCGATCCAGCCACACCGGCGCGATCTGCGCGATCGCCACGTGCATCGATGCCGTCGAAGCGGATGCCGTCGAGGCGTTCGCCGTCACGCGTTCAGCACTCGATGACATTCACCGCCAACCCGCCGCGTGACGTTTCCTTGTACTTGTCCTGCATGTCGCGCCCCGTGTCGCGCATGGTCTTGATGACCTTGTCCAGCGACACCTTGTGCTTGCCGTCGCCGCGCATCGCCAGGCGGCTGGCGTTGATCGCCTTGACCGACCCCATCGCATTGCGTTCGATGCACGGGATCTGCACCAGGCCGCCGATCGGATCGCAGGTCAGGCCAAGGTTGTGTTCCATGCCGATTTCTGCCGCGTTCTCGACCTGCGACATGGTGCCGCCGAGCGCCGCGGTCAATCCACCTGCAGCCATCGAACAGGCCACGCCGACTTCACCCTGGCAACCGACTTCGGCGCCGCTGATCGACGCATTTTCCTTGTACAGAATGCCGATCGCCGACGCGGTCAGCAGGAAATCAAACACGCCTTGTTCGTTGGCGCCGGGGATGAATCGATCATAGTAATGCAGCACCGCCGGAACGATGCCGGCCGCGCCGTTGGTCGGCGCCGTGACCACACGCCCACCGGCTGCGTTCTCCTCATTCACCGCGAGCGCGTACAAGTTCACCCAGTCGAGCACCGTCAACGGATCGCGCATCGCCGCTTCCGGTTGCGCCGACAACTCTGCATGCAACGACGGCGCACGCCGCTTGACATGCAGGCCACCGGGCAAGGTGCCCGATTCGCGAATGCCGCGTGCGACACAACGCTGCATCGCGCTCCAGAGTTCGCGCAGGCCGCTCCTGATTTCATCTTCGCTGCGCCAGACCTGCTCGTTGGCGAACATGATCTGTGCGATCGACAAACCGCTGCGTTCGGCCTGCGCCAGCAATGCGTCGCCGCTGTTGAACGGGTAGGGCTGCTGGGTAGTGTCGGCGACGATGCGGTCTTCCGCCGCCTCATCCTGGTTGACCACGAAACCGCCACCGACCGAGTAATAATCGCGCGTCGCGATCTCGTTGTCGGCGGCATCGTAGGCGCTGAAGCGCATGCCGTTGGTGTGGTACGGCAGTTTCTGCCGCTTGTTCATCACCAAATCGCGCTTCTCGTCGAAGGTGATTTCATGCCGGCCCATCAGCTTGAGTTTCTTCTCGCCGCGGATGCGTTCCAGCGCCGCGGGAATGATGTCGGGATCGATCATGTTCGGCCACTGGCCTTCCAGCCCCATCAGCACCGCCTTGTCGGTGCCGTGGCCGCGACCGGTCAATGCCAGCGAACCGAACACTTCCGCGCGCACGCGTGCGACATCCTGCAGACGGCCCGGTTCGACCAGCCATTTCTCGACGAAGCGCGCGGCGGCGCGCATTGGCCCCACGGTGTGGGAGGAACTCGGCCCGATGCCGATCTTGAACAAGTCGAAGGTGCTGACGGCCATGTCGTTATTCTAAGCCTCTGGTCAAGTGGTGGTTGCGATGCACCTGGAACTCTACCAACGCGATGATTGCCCGCTGTGCGATGAAGCGCTGGCGGTGCTGGCCGCGGCGCGCGCACCGGACTTCAAAAGCGTCTGGATCGATGACGATGAAGCTTTGGAAGCACGCTATGGCGCGCGGGTGCCGGTGCTGCGCGACGACGCGCGCGATGCCGAACTGGATTGGCCGTTTGATGTGGAACATCTGCGACGCTGGCTGCTTTTGTCCCCCAAGGGGACTTCCTTCGGAGCGTAGGAGCGCACTTGGGCGCGATGGGGCTTTACCGGCAGTGCCACATCGCGCCCAGGTGCGCTCCTACAGGATTGCCATTATTTCCCTGGCTGCAGGACGACCTTGGTGCTGATCGCGATCTCGTTCGGGATCGTGGCGGTATCGGCCCAGTCGCCGCTGCCGACGCCGAACTCCAGGCGTTTGACCGTGGCCTTGCCCGCAAGCACAGGCTTCGCCCCGGGTGTCCACGTAAACATCAGCGTCACCGGCTTGCTGACGCCGCGCAGTGAAAGCGTGCCGTCGGCCGCGTATTTGTTGCCGCCAAGCGAACGGAATCTGCTCGCCGTGTAGCGTGCCTGCGCGAATTTTCTGCTGTTGAAGAACGAGGCGCCGCGTATCTCGCCATCGTAATCGGCGTTGTCCGTCGTTGCGGTGGAAAGGGGAATGGTGACGTCGAGTTTCGCGGTTGCCAGTTGTTTTGGATCAAACGACAGTCGCGTCGCAAACCCCGGAAAGCGGCCAGTGAACACCTCGCCCTGGTAATTGCCCGCAAACGTCAGGCTCGAGCCAGCGGCCTGCGTGTAGTCGGTGGCAAATGCAGTCGATGTCGCCAACATCGCGATCGAAAGAAAAACAAACTTACGCATTACGACTGCCCTCATTACGACTGCCCTCATTACGAATGTCCTTGATGACGATGTCGTCAGTTGTGTTGCCGCTTTTCAACCAACCTCGCGGCAACATCCGCGCCAGCGTGGCGTCGCGCTGGAACAGGTGGTGATAGAACGCGGCTGCGGCATGCACCACCGCCAGGCTCACCAAAATCCAGAACATGATTCCGTGCAGGTCTTCGGCGGCTTCATGCAGGTCGTGGTCCTTGCCGACGATATCGGGCAGGTTGACGACGCCGAACCACTGCAGCGGAAAGCCCGCCGCCGAATTCAACACCCAGCCGCTGATCGGCATCGCGAACAGCAACGCGTACAAGGCCCAGTGCGTCAGCGATGCGATGCGTTCCTGCCAACCTGGCGTGCCGGGCACCGGTTGCGGCGTCCCCGCAAACCCGCGCCACAACAAACGCAGCGTCATCAGTCCGAGGATGGTCAGCCCGAAGGATTTGTGCAGCGCATAGACCTGGATCTTGTCCGGTCCGTTGCGCAGGTCTTCCATCGTCAATCCGACAATGCCCTGAGTAATGATCAGCAACACGACCAGCCAGTGCAGCGACTGGCTGACCGGGCCCCAGCGATCGGCGGTGTTCTTCAAGGTCATGGTGTCGGCTCGGGTTGCGCTACGTCTTCGGGCGCGGTGTCAGGCGCAGGCGTTTCAGTTGCAGGCATTTCGGGTTCGACTATTTTTTCAGCATCCACATCGTCATCGCCGCGACCAGCACGCG
>JAYTAY010000459.1:0-6304 GCA_043737255.1 Luteimonas sp. | reverse complement strand
TGTCGCGCCGTTTTTCGCTCGGCGTTTTGCCGGCATGCGTTGGGCTATCATCACGCCGGACCGGAGTGCGTCGTGGGATGGCACAACGCTTCAACTGGGTGCGGGCGGTGCGCGGGCGGATGCACCAGCTGACGATGCGCAGGAAGCGCTGTGGCGAACTTACTACGCCAACATCTTCAATCCGGCACGGCTCAACCCAACCATGATGCGTCAGGAAATGGCGCAGAAATACTGGAAAAACCTGCCCGAGACGCAGCTACTTCCAGACCTGATTCGCGATGCCGGACAGCGCGTGCGTGACATGGCCGAGCGCGTGGCGCAAGAGCCGCGCCGCCGCATTCCCATCGCGAAGGCCGAGACGCCGCCGGCGGATTTCGACGGCAGCATCGCCTCGCTGAATCGCGCGGCGCAAACCTGTCGACGCTGCGAACTTTGGCAACCCGCAACACAGGTGGTGTTTGGCACTGGCCCGAAGGACGCACAGGTGATGATTGTGGGTGAACAACCCGGCGATCAGGAAGACCTCAGCGGACGTCCGTTTGTTGGGCCCTCCGGCAAGCTGCTTGACCGCGCCTTGAACTCGTTGGGGCTGGACCGCGATGCCTTTTACCTGACCAATGCCGTGAAGCATTTTCGCTACGAACAGCGCGGCAAGATTCGCATGCACAAGAATCCTGCCGTCGGCCACGTCCAGGCCTGCAAACCATGGCTGCTCGGTGAACTGGCCACGGTGAAGCCGGGCATCGTCGTCTGCCTTGGCGCGACCGCATCACGCGCCGTGCTGGGTGATCGTTTCCGGCTGATGGACCAACGAGGACGTTGGCAGTTGCTGAACGCTGGCGTCAGAGTGCTGGCGACCGTCCACCCAGCGTGGATACTGCGCCAACCTGCCGAAGCGCATCAGGGAGCGTTCGACAGCTTCGTCGACGATCTGCGGATTCTGAAGGACGCTATCGATAGAGGCCAGGCCCCTTCCACGCCGCCGCCCTAGCCCTGTTCTCGCGCGCCGCTTTTAGGTTCCGGGGACGAGTCGAGCAGTTCTACAGACAAGCGGTCTATTGGTACATTGGGGGATTGCCCACCAAACTGCGTAACAGTGTGAACCCAACCGTCGAGGGTATCCCATGCGTCGCTTCGTCTTGCTTCTCAGCCTGCTCACTGCTGGCCCCTGTCTTGCCGACAACACCTTTATCGTTGATGCGATCAGCGATGGTGGCGGCGGTAGTTTGCGAGCGGCGATCCTGCAGATGCATGCCAGCAATGGCGTGCAGACGATACTGTTCCAGCTTCCCGGCAGTTCAACGATCGTCCTCACCTCGCCATTGCCGGCGCTGGTCGGGCAATCGATCGTGCTCGATGGCACCGCCAGCCCAGGCTTGCGCATCCAAGGTGCAGGCTGGCCGATGCTGAAATTCCTGACTGGCGGCAGCAGCCAGTTGATCCGATTTGACCGCATGAACCTGCGTGGCGGCTCGAACACCGAAGGCGGCGGCTGCGTCGATGTGAAAAGCACGGGGACGCTGCAGGTTTTCGATTCAACTTTTGACAGCTGCTTCAGTTGGGGCCCGGCCGCATCGGGTTCTGGCGGCGGTGCGATCAAGACCAATGGCAGCCTGCGTCTCTCCCGCACCCTGTTCACAAACAACGCATCGTCCGACGGCGGCGTGGTCAACCTGGTCAATAGCGGCGGCGCCGTTTCGGCATCGGGTAATACCGTACTGATTGAATCGACCCGCTTCATCGGCAATCGCACCGATGCAACGGCGGCGAATGCGACCACCTGTCAAGGCGGCAGCGGCGGTGCCCTTTCGATCTTCCTGCCCGCCGGAGGCAGTGCATCGCTGACTGACGTGCAGTTCATCAATAACTTTACGTCGTGCCCATCCACCGGATCGCGCCAGGCGGGGACGGCTGGCGCACTCGTTGCAACCGGGCAGGGGCCGACCAGCGTGATCAACCTGGATCGCGTCTACTTCGGCCAGAACGAAGCCTTCGAAGGTGGCGCGATTGCCGGTTTCAGTGTGCGATTGATCGTGACCAACACGTCGTTTTTCGAGAATACCGGTTTCTCGGTAGGCGCCATCTACATGCTCACCCGCACAGGCTCACCGGCTACGACGATCCAGTTGCGCAATAGCTCATTCGCGCGGAGCTCAAGCACGTTCGGCTCGTCCGCCGCGCACCTGCAGTTGCAGAACGGCGCGACGATCAGCGAAGCGCGTAACACGGTCTTCGCACAGCCGTTGTCGGGGCCCGCTTGCGTGCCCGCCATTGCGGACGTGCAGACCGGAGCTGCCGTTTTCACCAGCGACAACTCGTGCTTCTTCTACCTGCCGGGTGCCGCGGAATCCCTGACCGCGCAATTCTCCGGCAGCACCTTCGGCCTGTTGCAGGCAACGCAAAGCTACGGACAGATTCACAGCTTGAACCCGCCCGCTGGCAGTGTGCTGATCGACAACGGCAGCAATACGGGATGTCCGTCGCTGGACGCACGCGGATTGCCGCGTCCAGTCAATGGAGGGATGTCGTCGACCTGCGATATCGGTGCAGTCGAGGTAAATCCCGATCGATTGTTCGGAAACGGGTTCGACTACTGAGTGTCACAGCTACGACACATTACCCTGACGGGCCATTGACGGCGCGTTCAAATTTTCAGATGCAACTGGGCTGCCAAGCGCTCGGCACGTGCACGGTTGACCTCGGCCGGAAGCACGGCAGACCGCAGGACCGGCAAGGCCGAGTGCAGTAATTGACGCGCCTCGGCGGCGCGATGCTGGTGAACCCGTAGCTCAGCCAACTCACACTGTGCAATGGCCAGATCGACCGCAGAACCGTCGCCGTCCTGCAGAATCGCAATCGCCTCGTCCAATTTCTGGTCAGCGCTGGCGTAGTCGTTGGCCAGCATGGCGAAAACCGCACGTACTCGACGGACGTGCGCAAAAATTGGATGCGCTGGCGGTACTAATGCCGACCACAATCGCTGCGACTCGTCGAGCATCGGCATCCCGCGAACCGGGTCCTTCATTCGTCCTGCGAGTCCGGCGAGTTGCCAGGTCAGCATCGCGAACTCACCAGAGTCTTCGCCTTCGATCTCGCGGCAGCGCTCGCGCAGTGCGGAAAGTGCTTTCCAGGCACGCTCGTGATCGCCGGCAAGTCCCCAGGTACGCGCCATGGATCGCTCGACACGACGACGCACCTGATGATCGAGATCGATGAGGTCTTCGTCGAGTAGATGGATCGCCTTGGCGATCGTCTCAAGCGCCGCGGGATAGTCGCCCGCGCTCTCGATTATTGCCGAGCGGTTTGCCAGCGAGATTGCCAAGTCCACCTTGCCCACTCCGACATCGACCACGGCAGCGTCGGATCGCGCCAACATCCGGGCAGCTTCCTGGTAGCGCCCGAGGTCGTTCAAGCTAAGCGCAAGATCATTGGCCAACGCCATCATCCGCGTGCCACCTCCCGCAACCACGCGCTCCTGCAGGGCGATGGCCGCGCGCAGCACTGGCTCTGCATCGGCAGCCCGGCCGCATGCGTTGAAGGCGGATGCTTGCGAGCGCATCAAAACAACATTGCTCGGAGCGTCGGCGGGAAGTTCAGCCTTGGCCTGGGCGAGGCCGTTCACAGCCACTGCGAGCGCCCCGTCGCAATCACCATGCGTGGCAAGCAACGATGACAGGAGCTGCGCAGATTCGATCCGCACATCTACAGCCACATCTTTTTTCCCGCTGCCGAGCTGATAGGCCTTGCGCATCAGGTCGATCGCATCTTCGTCCTTGCCACTGCGATGGCTGATCATGCCAAGCATCTGCAAGGAGCTGATGCGCAATGCCACATCGTTCGGCGCATATAGCTCGCGCCACCGCGACGCGGTTTGTGCGGCCGCCTGAGAAGCGTCGAGATCTTCGAGCAGGCCCAGCACCATCGAGTACTCTTCGTAGTCGTCGGCGAGTCGCAGTGCCTGGGTCGAATCCTTCGGTTCGACATTGGCGAGTCCGTCGCGCAACAGGTCGCGCGCGATGCGTGCTTCACCAAGCTGCGAGTACAGCGTACCGAGCAATCTCTGCATGGGTTGGGCGAAACTGGCGTCTGCCTTGTCGCGTGCTTCGAGCTTCGTGCGTGCGGCGTCGAGCAGGTCGCGCACACGCACCTGCGTGCTGCGCGCGGAATCCGGGCTGGTTGCCGAAAGCGCATCGGTCAGGAAAGCCAGGGCAGCGCGCGCACTCGCAGCATCACGTTCGGATGCTGCCAAGGCTTGCTGCGCAATGGTTTCGGCGTGCACCGCACGGTCGCGTTCGCGATCCAGCCGCCACAAAAATGCAATCAGCACCAACATCGCGGTTGCACTTAGCAGCGCACCAATGCGATGCCGACCCACGAACTTGCGCAGCCGATAGCGACGTGTCATTGATGCTGCGCGTATCGGCCGGCCCTCGCGGTAGCGATCAAGGTCATCGCGAAATTCGCTAGCGGCCGAGTAGCGGTCTATCGGTTTCGGCGCAGTGGCCTTGGCAATGATGCCGGCCAACTCCACATCGAGTTCCAGCGGCTCGATCATAGGATCGTGTTGGTCACCGGGTGCGCGTGCACCGGTCAATAGTTCGCGCAGCATTACGCCGAGGCTGAAGATGTCACTCGCGGTGGTGATCGTTCCGCCGACTTCCTGTTCAGGGCTGGCATAGCCTCGGCTGAAAACACGCGTCGAGGTAGAACGCTGGTCATGATCGTCGACGGCAATCAGCCGTGCGATGCCGAAATCTAGCAGCTTCACCATGCCGCCATCGGTGACAAGAACGTTGGCAGGCTTCAGGTCGCGATGAATGACCAGATGCTGGTGCGCATGTTCGATCGCGTCGAGCATGGCGTTGAACAAGGCGAGGCGCGCACGCAGCGTCAACGCACGGCCGGTGACGTACTCCAGCAGCGGTGAGCCAGCGACGTATTCCATCGCCAGCCAGGGTTGCCCCGCTTCGGTTTCGCCGCCGTCAAGAAGACGCGAGATATTGGGATGATCCAGCCCAGCCAGAATCTGCCGCTCCTGGCGCAGGCGACGCATGCTTTCGCTGGTCGGAAAACCTCGCAGCAGCTTGATGGCAACGTGTTGCTCGAACTGACCTTCGACACGCTCGGCAAGGAACACGGTGCCCATGCCGCCAGAGCCCAGTTCGCGGACCAGCCGCCATGCGCCGAAGCGCGAAGACTGCGGGTGGTCGATGTTTACCGCGCCGTCGCCGATGGCCGCGCGTATTGGATCGCCATCACGCTGGTCTGCGGCCAGCAGACGCATCAGTTCTTCCTTCTCGTCGTCAGCCAGCGCCAACGATTGGGTTTCGATACGGTGGCGTTCGGGCGGCAGTTCGCAGAGGCGCTCGAAGTGCTCGGCGAGATGATCCTTGCGGGCCATGATCAGGCCTCGATCGCCACGCGCAACCAGGCGCGGGCGAGTCGCAAATCGCGATCGATGGTGCCTTCCGATACGTCGAGCGTTGCAGCGACCTCATTACGGTTGAGTCCACCGAAGTACACCAGTTCGATAATCTGGGCACGACGCTCATGTTCCTGCGCCAATTCATCGAGCGCTGCATCCAGCCGCATCAGCGTGCTGTCGCTTTGCCCGACACCGACGTTGAGGGCGGCTTCAAGCTCGACATGTTCGGCACCACTGCCGCGTTTGACGGCCATGCGCTTTCGAGCAGCATCGGCCAACACCTGCCGGGTTGCCTGGGCAACCACGCGGTAGAAGTGCTTGCGACTCTCCCACGACGCATCGGCACCCAGCATGCGCAGCAGCGCTTCGTGGGCGAGGTCGGTGGCACTGAGGGTTGCGCCTGGCATGTGTCGTAGCGTTTTGCCGGCAATTGCCCGCACATTGGCGTAGACCAGAGTCATCAAGGCCGAGCGCGCATCTTCGTCGCCTGAGCGCCAGCAAGCGATCAATCGGGTGACATCGTCGTCGCCGGATCCAGCCATGGGCCATCAGCCTTGGGTTACGCTGTGAGTCTACTCGGCGGGAAGCCCGCGGCGTCAGATGGTTGGGGTTTTTCGTACTGTAATGCGTAACAGGACGCATCCATCCAGCAGGGAAACCACCATGTTCACTCCGATCCGTGTTTGCGCGCTCACCATTGCGCTGCTGATGTCCGCGCCCGCTTTCGCGCAAACCGCCCCTGATTCAAATCCGAACCTGCAACTACAAGCGCCGGGCAGCGGCGGCGGATTCGTTCCAGCCATCGTCTACGCCACGTTGCGTCAGCCCGACGGCAAGGTTGTGGTGGCGGGTGATTTCACCCGTTTATCCGATGGCACG
>JAYTAY010000458.1:0-2669 GCA_043737255.1 Luteimonas sp. | reverse complement strand
CGAGGGTCAGTCCGGCCAGCGCCAGCGACAGCACGGGATTGCGGCCGGCAAAGGCCATGATGTCTGGAAGGGTCACGGGAAACCGGAGGAGCAAACGGGCCGGGATTGTCGCATACGCGTTTTACGGGCGATCCGAACATCAACGAGTTGCCTAGCTCTTTTGTAGGAGCGCACTTGGGCGCGATGAGGCTCCACCGGTAACGCCCAACGCGCCCAGGTGCGCTACAAAAACGCGTCAGTATCGGATGGCTCGGCGAATCTCGAAAAGCTCGAAACCGAGTTCGCCAGGCACGCATCGGCAGGTATGCATGCAAGTCAATTGCAGCCCTGCAAACCTAACGCGACCAGATGGCAACCACCTTGATGCCTATCCACACCGCAACGATGCCAAGCAACAGGCTACGCACCAACGTAGGTTGCAGCCACCCAAGGCTCATCGCGGCGCAGGAGAAATACTGTTTCGAGACCGAAAGCCGAGAAGGTGGTGAATCCGCCCAACAGACCGGTGAACAGAAAGAGCCTGGTTTCGGGGCTAAACAGGTTGTGCTTTTCCACGAGGCCAGCAAGAACCCCAACAACGAAGCAACCAGCGACGTTGACTGCGAACGTTGCTGAAAGGAAATTTTTCCTGGACGGACAGATGCAAAACCCAACCAACTAGTTTGTAACGGGCCACTGCACCAAGGAATCCCCCAACACCCACCAACAGGATGTTCTTCATGGTATCCGTGTCTCTATGTCCGGAAGATGGAGTAGGCAGCGCCGCACATGCATAACGACGCCCGCAGGAATCCCGCGACGATCCATGGTTTCTGGTTGAGATCCTTGAGATGCGCATACCGCGCAAATGTCATGAAGACATTGGAAAGCAGGAGCAGGCCCGTGGTTTGCAGGAATACCCGCACGGACGATGCTCTCCTTTTATGACGACAGACGCCTGATACCGCCTACTGCCCCGCCCAAAAATCTGGCAACCCCCCCGTCACCCACCACGTCTTCGCTTCAACGTCATAACGCCAACTCTCCGTGTAACGGATGCTGCGCTCCGCCATGGTGTTCCGGTTGATGACACCGATCTGGATTTCGCGCTTTGCGGTGCCGTCGCCCACTTGCGTGGCGAGGTCGCTGTAGCCGGAGACCTGGATCTGCTTGTAGCGCTCGAACTGCAGGTCGGTCATGGGACTGGCTTTTCGATAGTCCGGATCGACCAATTGCCAGGCGCCCTCGAAATCACCCCAGCGGATCGCCGCCGAATACGCGTACTGCGTTTCTTCCAGCACGGTCCGCTGGCGCCCACCGGTGGCGCAACCCGCCAGCAGGGCGAGCAGCAGCACCAACCCGGTTCTGAACAAGATGACTTTCATCATTCGCATTCACGCTCTCCGCCCGTGGCATCAGCCGGCATCGTAGCGCTTCGCGATGGCGACGTAGCGCGCCTTGCAGGTCGCGGCCGCGCCGCCGTCGGGTAGCAGCACGCACGCGGTCAGGTACGTCCGCGCACGGCCACGCTCGCGCACCTCGGCGATGAACGTTTCCCACGATGCGTCCTCGGCCAAGCGTGCTTCGGCCTCGATATCGGCGAACAACGGCGCGCGGAAGCACACTTCGGTATCGGCAACATAAACATCGGCGTTCAGTCCGGCATCTTCCAGCCGCAACGTGACCAGTCCCCACGACGCCAGTGTCATCAGTGAACTCAAGCTGCCGCCGAAGGCGCAACCCTTGTCGTTGACATGACAGGCCAGCGGCGCGTGCAGCCGCAGGCAGGCACCGTCGTAACCGGCGATACGCATCCGCATCGCGGCTACCGGCGGCATGGCCTGGTAGCAGGTATCGAGTCGAATCAGCACGGGGTCGCGGTCCATCTGGGGATTGTCCTGTCTAACGCATTATCTTCATGAGAACGGCTATGCGAAGCTGCCGCGATGACGCGTTCACCAACCCCCGCACAGCCACTCGCCGGATGGTACGTGATCTCGTTGCGGCCGAGCGGCGACCACGCGGCGCTGCGCCGTGCCGCCTCTGCACACGGCGCGAAGGTGCTGGCGTTGTCGCCCTGGCGCATTGATTCGTTGCATGACGCGACGGCGCGCGCGGCAGTGGGTGCCGCACTCACGGCGGATATCGTGATTGCCACCAGCCCTGCCGCCGTTCGTGCCGCAGCCGCCCTTGGTGCTTTGACTTGCAACGGCGTCCAGCAATTTGTCGCGGTGGGCGAAGGCACGGCGGCGGCATTGCGGCGCGCCGGCATCGCGCAGGTTGAAACGCCAACGCGCATGGATAGCGAAGGCGTGCTCGCCCTGCACACACTGCAATACGTTCGCGGGCGAAATATCGGCCTGATCACTGCGCCCGGTGGCCGCGATCGCATCGAACCGGCGTTGCGCGAGCGCGGCGCGATTGTGCGGCGCGCCGACGTGTATCAGCGTGTGCCGATTGCACTGTCGCCGCGTGCGCTACGTGCGTTGCTGGAACTCGCTGCGCCTACAGCGATTGCGCTCAGCAGCGGCGAGGCCTTTGCCCGGACATTGGATGCCTTGCCTGCAAACGCTTTGGTCGTTCTGCGCCACTGTCTGGTGATTGCAGCCAGCCAGCGGCTCGCGGACCTCGCCAGTGAACAAGGTTTCGAGCACATCGTCATCGCCGCCAGCGCGCGGCCACACGATCTG
>JAYTAY010000457.1:0-2670 GCA_043737255.1 Luteimonas sp. | reverse complement strand
CGTCGATGTCCTCGCCCAACGGAAACGTGCGCATCAATGATTACCGCGAATGCGACCCTGGAAACGCGGCGCCGTCCGCCCCAGCGGTAATTTGAGTTTGCCGATCGCGGTGATGCGCTCTTCGGCCAGGCGGTCGGCGGCCATGTAGGTCGGGATGCCGTCGCGTTCGGAAATTTCGTAGATGCGGGCGAGGTTGTGGTAGATCGTCCGCATCATCCGCATCGCGCGTTCGCGGTTGTAGCCGTCGATTTCCAGCGACACGTTCATAACGCCGCCAGCGTTGACCGCGTAATCCGGCGCATACAGGATGCCGCGTTTCTCGACTTCATCGCCGATCGCGTTGTTGGCCAACTGGTTGTTGGCCGCACCACAGATGACCTTGGCCTTGAGCCGCGGCAGCGTTTGTTCGTTGACAGTGCCACCGAGTGCGCAGGGTGAATACACGTCGGCCGGCACGTCGTAGATCTCGTCCAACCCGACGGCTTCGGCGCCGTACTCGGACACGGCCTTGTCGACCAGCTGCTTGTTCATGTCGGTGACGAAAATCTTGGCGCCGCGTTCCTTCAGCAGTTTGACGAACTCCATCCCGACGTGGCCGAGGCCCTGCACGGCGTAGCTGTACTTGCCGACTTCCTCGTCGCCATACTTCCGGTTGAGCGTGGCCATCAGGCCCTGCAGCGTGCCGTAGGCGGTGAATGGCGAGGGGTCGCCGGAGCCGCCATGCACCTGGTGCACGCCGGTGACGTATTCGGTTTCGCGGTAGACGTATTCCATATCGTTGACGTCGATGCCGACGTCTTCGGCGGTGATATAGCGGCCGCCGAGCGATTCGACGAACTGGCCGAACGCGCGGAACAGCGCTTCGGATTTGTCGGTGGCCGGATTGCCGATGATCACCGCCTTGCCGCCGCCGATATTCAGGCCGGCGACCGCGTTCTTGTAGGTCATGCCGCGCGACAGCCGCAGCACGTCCTTGAGCGCGTCCGCCTCGGTCAGGTACGGCCACATGCGCGTGCCACCGAGGGCCGGGCCAAGCACGGTGTTGTGGATCGCGATGATGGCCTTCAGGCCCGCGTCCTTGTTGTGGCAGAACACGACCTGTTCGTGACCAGTGGTGTCGAGTGTTTCAAAAATCATCGGAACTCCGGAACGGATCACCGGGCCGCGCATCGCGGACGGTGTCAGGAAGGTGATTCAAGTGGCTGAATCCACGGGAAAACCGCGGTAATTGCGGCTGCGAGGGGCGCGGTAGTTTAATGCAATCGCCCAGGGCGGGCATGGGTACGTCTGCGTATGCGGGGATATTTTGCGTGCCTGCGGAGCTGCGGTTGCCCGGTTACTGAGGGATGCTCTTCGCAGGAGCGGCTTTTAGCCGCGAGCTCTTCGGTCGAAGAGCGTGAACAGCTCGCGGCTGAAGCCGCTCCAGGTCGAGGGCTATGGCGGGATCTTCGAACAGCACGCCCATCTCGGTGTTGAGGTCGGCGGAGCGTGGATCGAGGTTGAAGGAGCCGATGAAGCCGCGCGCGTCATCGACAACGAATGCCTTGGTATGCAGGCTGGCGCCGCTGCTGTCGAATGTACCGATCGTCCCGGGCAGGCCCTGCGCACGCATCTCGTGGACCTGCACGCCGCCGTCGATCAGCGTGCCGCGGTATTTTCGATTGCCGCCATGCACGGCGACGACATCGTTTGCCGCAAGCGAATTGGTGACGATGCCAACCTGCGCGCCCTGTTGCGCAAGATTGACCAGGCCAGCGGTCGCGTCGGTACCCGGCACGAAGTACGGCGAGATCAGCAGTGCCTTGCTGCGCGTAGTGCGCAATTGCTGTTCGAGGTGATGCACCAGCCAGCCGCTGCGATCGTCCTGCTGACATTTCAGCGGCGGATCGGCCAGCACGCGGATGCGTCCCAGGCAATGAGTTTCCTGACCCGCGTCATGTTGTTCCCCAAGGAAGATTTGAAGTCGTTTCTGACGATTGTCGGCAACAAGCAGCGCAGGAACGAATCATGGTCGAAAAATCCCGGGGTTTTCTGCTGCGTCGTCGGTGCGACCGACCGCCCAAAAAAAACATCCGACCCGACGTGGAGCGACGTCGGACCGGATGGAGGCAGACGGCGTCGAGGAGAATCCGCCCGCCTACTGGATGGTTTACGCCACACCAGCGTGAGCGGATGCGATGAAACTGGCTGCGGGCTGAATCACCCGGCCTTAAATAAGCCGCGCGCTACAATCGGTGCATCACGAATTCCGTCTTGAAGGCGCGCATGAGCACCCCCGCCAGCCAGTTGCCGCACATCGCGGACGACACCTCGCCACTGCGTTTCGTCACTGCCGCCAGCCTGTTCGATGGCCACGACGCCGCGATCAACATCATGCGGCGGCTGATCCAGGCGCAAGGCGTGGAAGTCGTTCATCTTGGCCACAACCGTTCCGTTGAAGACGTGGTCCGCGCGGCGTTGCAGGAAGACGCCGACGGGATCGCGTTGAGTTCCTACCAGGGCGGCCACGTCGAGTACTTCAAGTACATGGTGGACATGCTCAGGGAACGCGGCGCGGGGCACATCAAGGTGTTCGGCGGCGGCGGCGGCACCATCACGCCGGAGGAGATCCGCGAGCTGCAGGACTACGGCGTCGAGCGCATCTACCACCCCAACGACGGCATGCACATG
>JAYTAY010000456.1:0-6328 GCA_043737255.1 Luteimonas sp. | reverse complement strand
CGAACAATATCGTCTTCATGCTTGTGTCCTCTCAGGTTCGCCGGTCGGAGCGAATGCGCCCATCGAAATACGGTAATGGCGTAGCTCATCGATCGAATCACGGACATCGCTCAGGGCGGTATGCGCAGATTCCTTGGTGACACCTGCCAGCACCTGCGGCGCCCAACGCCGTGCCAGTTCCTTCAGCGTGCTGACATCGAGATTGCGATAGTGGAAGTGTTTTTCCAGCGACGGCATCAGGCGATGCAGGAAGCGGCGATCCTGGCAGATTGAATTTCCACACATCGGCGATGTGTTGGCCGGCACCCATTCCTTGAAGAACGCCAGTGTGCGTGCCTCCGCGCCAGCCAAGGTCACGGCGCTGTCGATGACACGCTGCCACAGTCCGGATTTGGTGTGCTGGTTGCGATTCCAGTCGTCCATTACCTCGAGCGCGGCGAGCGGGTGCGCGATGGCTATTTCCGGACCTTCAGCCAGCACGTTGAGTTGCGAGTCGGTGATGACGGTGGCGATCTCGATGATGGAATCATTGTCGGTATCGAGCCCGGTCATCTCCAGATCGATCCAGATCAGCCTGCCTTCGCAAATACGGCCTTCGTGGTTGCGGCTTTCGATATTAGTGTTGACTGCCATGCGCTCGCGATCGTTGTCGGGTCGGCGCATCATATCGCAGCATTCTCATCGCCTTCTCCCAATGCCAACCAACCCTGCCTTCGCCCATTACGCTGTGCTGACCGCGATGCTTGCGCCGGCGTTCTTCCTCACGGCGACGGCCTCATTGCTGATGTCGGCCAACAACCGGCTGTCGCGCATCATCGATCGCCTGCGCGTGGTGCTGAAGGAACTCGAAGAGACCGTGGATTCCGAATACCGGGCGGTGTTGGAAAAGCGCGTCCTGATCCAGCGTCGTCGCAGCCTGTTGATCTTGCGTGGCAGCCAGTTGCTGTACGTCGCGATCAGTTGCTTCGTCGGCACCAGCCTCACTGTCGCGGGGGATGCGTTCGTGGGCTATCGTTTTGGCGCTGCGCCGACCGTACTTGCAGTACTGGGAGTGCTTGCGATGTTCGCTGCCAGCCTGTTTTTGGCGCGGGAGGCCACGCTTGCCGTCGCGGCTGTCAACGAAGAAATGGATCATCGCCATGCGATTGCACGGATGCGCAAACGTGCAGAGCCTGGCGGCAACGAATAAGCGTAGCCCGGGTTGAGCGCAGCGGCTCTCAACAGCGAAGCTGGTCTACCCGGCGCTCTTACGTTCCAATCACCAGAAAGCCCCGGGAATCGCCTCTGGCTCCACCCAGGCTACGGCGTCTTGCCGCGTTTGCGGCGGAAATAATTGGTCAGCCGTGCGCTAGCTTCATCCGCCAGCACCCCACCCCGCACTTCGACGCGATGGTTGTGCCGCGGGTCGGCAAGCAGATCGAACACGCTTCCGGCGGCGCCGGTCTTGGGATCATTGGCGGCGAACACGATCCGCGCGATCCGCGCGTGCACCATCGCCATCGCGCACATGGCACAGGGTTCCAGCGTGACGTACAGCGAGCAGCCGATCAGGCGGTGATTGCCCAGTTGTTTGCCTGCCTGCCGCATCGCGATGATCTCGGCATGCGCGGTCGGATCGTGCTCGGTGATGTTGCGGTTCCAGCCTTCACCGATGACGTCACCAGCCGCATCGACCAGCAGCGCGCCGACCGGAATCTCGTCGTCCTGGCGTTCGGCATGCTCGGCCAGCGCCAACGCACGCTGCATCAAGGCCTCGTCCATCGACGAGTCCATCATTCCCACTCGATCGTCGCCGGCGGCTTGCCGCTGATGTCGTAGACGACTCGCGAAATTCCACGCAGCTCATTGATGATCCGGTTGGAGACCGTTCCCAGGAAGTCATACGGCAGGTGCGCCCAATGAGCGGTCATGAAGTCGACGGTCTCGACGGCACGCAATGCGATGACCCATTCGTAAGCACGCGCATCGCCAACCACACCGACCGACTTCACCGGCAGGAATACCGCGAACGCCTGACTGGTCTTGTCGTACAAATCGGCCTTGCGCAATTCCTCGATGAAGATCGCATCGGCCTGCGCCAACAGTTCGGCGTATTCGCGTTTCACTTCACCCAGGATGCGCACGCCAAGGCCGGGACCCGGGAACGGATGGCGATAGACCATCTCGCGTGGCAGACCGAGTTCGACGCCGAGGCGCCGTACTTCGTCCTTGAACAACTCGCGCAGTGGCTCGACCAAATCGAGCTTCATGTCCTCGGGCAGGCCGCCGACGTTGTGGTGGCTCTTGATGACGTGCGCCTTGCCGGTCTTGCTGCCGGCCGACTCGATCACGTCGGGATAGATCGTGCCCTGCGCCAGCCACCTGGCGTTGGCGAGCTTGTGCGATTGCTCATCGAAGATATTGATGAACAGGTTGCCGATGATCTTGCGTTTGGCTTCGGGGTCGCTGATGCCTTCAAGGGCCTTGAAATAGCGCTCGTGCGCATCGACGCGCAGCACCTTGATGCCCATGCCACCGTTGTCAGCCTCGGTGGCGAACATCGCCATGACTTGATCACCTTCGTTCCAGCGCAGCAGCCCGGTGTCGACGAACACGCAGGTCAACTGGTCGCCGATGGCCTTATGCAGCAACGCTGCAACCACGGAGGAATCGACGCCGCCGGACAGCCCGAGGATCACTTCGTCACTGCCGACTTGTTCGCGCACACGTGCGATCTGGTCGTCGATGATGTTGGCAGCGGTCCACAAGGTCTGGCACCCGCAGATGTCGACGACGAAGCGCCGCAGCATCGATTCGCCGCTAAGCGTATGCGTGACCTCGGGATGGAACTGCACGCCGTACCAGCGCCGTGCTTCGTCGCCCATGGCGATGATCGGCACGCCTTCGGTGCGCGCGGTGACGGTGAAGCCGTCCGGGATGGCGGTGACGCGATCGCCGTGACTCATCCACACGTCCAATTTCGGCGGCGACCCGGGCTTGTCCTTCAACCCGTCAAGCAGTGAGGATTCGGCGATGATTTCGACTTCTGCATATCCGAATTCGCGATGATGATTTCCCTCGACGTTGCCGCCGAGCTGCATCGCCATGGTCTGCATGCCGTAGCAGATGCCGAGCAACGGGATGCCTGCGTCGTAGACCTGTTGCGGGGCGCGTGGCGAATCGGTTTCCGTCGTTGATTCCGGGCCGCCCGACAGGATGATGCCCTTGGCCCCGAACCTCGCGATCTCGGCTGGATCGTGATCCCAGGCCCATATTTCGCAATACACGCCAATCTCGCGGATGCGACGCGCGATCAGCTGTGTGTATTGCGCGCCGAAGTCGAGGATGAGGATTTTGTCGCTGTGGAGGTCGGTCATGTGCCAGTCGACGCTTTGGTCAGTTTCCAGGTGTTGGTGAAGCCGTCATTCCCGCGAAGGCGGAAATGACAGCTTTCGACGCTTTGCTCACCCCATCCGATAATTCGGCGATTCTTTCGTAATCTGCACATCATGCACATGGCTCTCGCGCTGCCCAGCGCCAGTCACTTTCACAAACGACGGCTTCGTCCGCATGTCCTCGATCGTCGCGCAGCCGACGTAGCCCATCGTCGCGCGTAACCCACCTGCCAACTGATGCACTACACCGCTAAGCGGCCCGCGATACGGAACTCGACCCTCGATGCCTTCCGGCACCAGCTTGTCAGCGTCCGAAGCATCCTGAAAATACCGGTCCTTGCTGCCTTGCTCCATCGCGCCCAGTGAACCCATGCCGCGATAACTCTTGTAGCTGCGACCCTGGAACAGTTCGATCTCGCCCGGTGCTTCCTCGGTGCCCGCGAACAGGCCGCCGACCATCACCGTCGATGCGCCCGCGGCGATCGCCTTGCCGATGTCACCCGAGAAACGAATACCGCCATCGGCGATCAACGGAATCCGATCCTGCAACGCCTCGGCCACCATCGACACCGCAGTGATCTGCGGCACGCCGACGCCGGCCACGATGCGCGTGGTGCAGATCGACCCCGGACCGACGCCGACCTTGACCGCATCCGCGCCCGCATCCATCAACGCCAATGCCGCACCGCCGGTAACGATGTTGCCGCCGATCACCTGCAATTGCGGAAACCGCTTTTTGGCCCAGGCGACGCGATCGATCACGCCCTGCGCATGGCCGTGCGCGGTGTCGACGATGATCACGTCCACGCCTGCCGCCGCCAGCGCTTCGATGCGCTGCTCGGTATCGCCGCCGACACCGACCGCGGCGCCGACCAGCAAGCGCTCTGACGAATCCTTGGCCGCATTTGGATTGTCGTGCGCCTTCTGGATGTCCTTGACCGTGATCAGGCCGCGCAGCGCAAAATCATCGTTGACCACCAGCACCTTCTCGATGCGGTGCTTGTGCAGCAACTGGATCACCTCGTCGTCGGACGCCCCTTCGCGCACGGTTACCAGGCGATCCTTCTTGGTCATGATGTGGCGCACCGGATCGTCGAGCTTCTTCTCGAAGCGCATGTCGCGGCCGGTGACGATGCCGACCAGCTGGCCGCCCTCGTCGACCACCGGCACGCCGGAGATATTGCGTGCGCGCGTGAGCTTGAGCACTTCGCCTATGGTGGTCTCGGGGCCGACGGTGAACGGCTCGCGGATCACGCCGGCCTCGAACTTCTTCACCATCGCGACCTGTGCGGCCTGGCGCTCCGGCGACATGTTCTTGTGGACGATGCCGATGCCGCCGAGCTGTGCCATCGCGATGGCGAGACGTGCTTCGGTCACGGTGTCCATCGCGGCGGCGAGGATGGGCAGATTGAGGCGGAGATCGCGCGTCAGGCGCGTCGCAAGCGAGACGTCCTTCGGCAGGACGGTCGAATGCGCGGGGACGAGGGAAACATCGTCGTAGGTGAGCGCTTCAGCCTGGATGCGCAGCATGGGCGGGCCAGTGGGGATGAAGCGCGCCATTGTAACCGCGCCACGGCGAACTTGCCGACTCGGCGTTGCTCGACCGCGCCGCCCCGCGCGGGGAAACCTGCTTTCGGGGTTTACAAATCGGCCGCTTCAGGCCCCTTCCGCAGCCTCAGCCGCTTCCAAGGTGTTCTGCATCAATGTCGCCACGGTCATCGGCCCCACACCACCCGGCACCGGCGTTATCCAGCTGGCACGTTGCACGGCCTCGGTGAAGCCGACATCGCCCACCAACCGGCCGTCATCCAGACGATTGATGCCCACATCAATGACCACTGCGTCCGGCTTCACCCACTCGCCCGGAATCAGGCCCGGCTGCCCCACCGCGACAACAAGGATGTCGGCATTGCGGATCGATTGCTCCAACACATCCGGTGGCGTGAATTTGTGGCAGCTGGTCACGGTGCAGCCGGCGATCAGCAGTTCCAGCAACATCGGGCGGCCGACGTGGTTGCTGACGCCGACGATGGTGGCGTTCTGCCCGCGGACCGGGCGGTCGGTGTAGCCCAGCAATGTGGTGATGCCGCGCGGAGTGCACGGGCGCAGTCCGAATTGGCGCAACGCGAGGTGGCCGACGTTCTCCGGGTGGAAGCCGTCCACATCCTTGCGTGGATCGATGCGGTGGATCAGCCGCGTGGCGTCGGGAATACCGGGCAGCGGCAACTGCACCAGGATGCCGTGGACCTTGGGGTCGTCGTTGAGTCGGTCGATCAACGTCAGCAGTTCGGCTTCGGTGGTTCCCGCCGGAAGATCATGGTCGAAGGCGTGGATACCTACCTTGTCGGCGGCGCGGCGTTTATTGCGCACGTAGGATTGCGATGCAGGGTCGCTGCCGACCAACACCACCGCCAGTCCCGGCCGCGGCTTGCCTTCGGCCACACGCACATCGACTTGCGCCTTGAGCGTGTCGAGCAGGTCGTCGGCGATGCGTCTGCCATCGAGGATCTTTGCAGTCATGCGTGGGATGGCGCTAGAGTCATCGGATGCGCATTGTCCCCGATTCTCCACTCAGCGAACCAACCATGCCTTGTCCCGCAGGGACTTCCTTTGGGACAAAAGCAGGCTTCCACATGACAGACTCCGAAACCACCGCCATCGAAGCTGCCGCCTTCCGCCGCCTGCTGCAGCACTTGATGCAGCAACGCTCCGACGTGCAGAACATCGACCTGATGATCCTTGCGGGCTTCTGCCGCAACTGCCTGTCCGACTGGTATCGCGAAGCGGCCGAATCGCGTGGCATCACGATGACCACGGACGAGGCGCGCGAGGCGATTTACAGCGAACCGTTCACGCAATGGAAAACGAAACACCAGAACGAAGCGACGCCCGAACAATTGGCGGCGTTTGAAGCCGCGCAACAAACATACCGAGGCTGACATGGGCACACGCAA
>JAYTAY010000455.1:0-2673 GCA_043737255.1 Luteimonas sp. | reverse complement strand
TTGTAGGGCGGGCCTTGGCCCACCATGATCGGCTCCGGATGACGATGGTGAGCCAAGGCCCACCCGACGAAACAAACAAACGGCGTAGGCTGGGTTGGCTCCATCAACCCAGCGATCGGTGACGCGGCGAGCATGCCGGGTTGATGAAGCCAACCCAGCCTACGGTTCACTTCAACGTCTTCTCGAACAACTCAAGAATCCGCCGGTACTCGTCATACCAGCTATCCGGATGCGTGAACCCATGCCGTTCCAGCGGATACGGCGCGATCTCCCAGTTGTGCTTGCGCAATTCGATCAGTTTCTGCGTCAGCATCACCGAATCCTTGAAGAACACGTTGTCGTCGATCATGCCGTGCGCGATCAGCAGGTGGTCCTGCAAACCGCTGGCGTATTCGATCGGCGATGAGCGCAGGTACGCCTGCGGATCGAGTTCCGGCGTGTTGAGGATGTTGGAGGTGTATTCGTGGTTGTACTGCGACCAGTCGCTGACCGGGCGCAGCGCGGCGCCGGCCTTGAACACGCCCGGTTGCTTGAACAGCGCGTAGAACGTCATGAAGCCGCCGTACGAACCGCCATAGATTCCGGCCTTGTCGGGATCACCCTGCTTGTTGGCGACGAGCCAGTCGAGGCCGTCGAGGTAATCCTCGAGTTCGGGCCGTCCCATGTCGCGGTAGATCGCGGTGCGCCAATCACGTCCATAACCGGACGAGGCGCGGAAGTCGAGATCGAGCACGACGTAGCCGCGCTGCACCAGCAGGTTGTGGAACATCTGCTCGCGGAAATAGTTGGGGTAGCGGTCGCTGACGTTCTGCAGGTAACCGGCGCCGTGCACGAACATCACGACCGGATACTTCCTGCCCGCTTCCGGTTGCCGGGGCCCGTAATACTTGCCCCATACCGTGCCGGCGCCGTGTTTCGACGGAACCTGCACATATTCCGGCTGGATCCAGTCGATGGACTTGAATTCCGGCTTGCGCGTGTCGGTCAGTTGGCGCAGGCCGTCGCCATCGGCACTGATCACCGCCAGTTGCGCAGGCGTGTAGCTGTCGGAATGGCGCACCAGCAGCATTGATCCATCCGGCGAGGGCGCGAAACTTTCCACGCCATCGAGCGCAGTGATCTCGCGCACCGCGCCGCCGGCGACGTCGACCGAACACACCTCGTAGTCGCCGGGCCTGGCGCGGTTGCAGAGGAAGAAGAAGCCGCGGCCATCCGGTGAAAGCCTGGGCGATGACACTTCCCAGTTGCCCGTCGTCAGCGCGCGCGGCGCGGCGACACCGGCGTCGACATACAGGTGCGAGTAGCCGTCCTGCTCGGACAGGAACCACAAGGTCCTTGCATCGGCAAGCCAGCCGAATGCGTTGAAGTTCCAGGTGATCCACGCCTCGTCGTGCAGGTGGTGCCGCACCTGCAACCCCGGTTCGACGCCGCTCGCCGGAGCGAGCGTGGCGATCCAGCGATCCTTGTTGTCCACCGCGCGCACCAGCATGGCGACATGGCGGCTGTCGCTGCTCCAGTGGATCGCCGGGCCCCTGCCGTCGCCGTCGGTTTCGATGCGGACCTCGCGATTGCCTTTCAGCGGATCCTTCTTCGCGGCCTTGCGCAGCTCCGAGAGCGGGTCGACGGCGATGCCGGGAAGCCCGTCGAACTTCAGTGCAGTGGCTTTCGCATTGGCGACATCCACCAGCCACACGCCCTGCGGCAACGGCGCGTTGCGGCCGACCCGCGTGCGGACTTCCTCGAACTCCTCGTAACCGGATTCGGTGATGTATTTCGGCATCTTGCCTTGCGTCCCGGCATCGCCGTCCTTCCTGTGCGTGACCACCAGCAGCCAGCGGCCGTCGGGCGACAGCGCGCTGTCGTCGATGGCGAAGTCCTTGCCCAGGTATGTCGTCGCCGCTGTGCGCGTCGGGTCGGCGCGGCGCCATGCCTCGTCCTGCACGCGCGCGGCATCGCGCCGCGCGCGATCGTTTTTCAACGTTTCAAACAGGCGCAACTGGCGATCACGCAGGTCGTCGGCCTTCGGCGGTTTGGCCGGATCGTCTTCGGCCTTGATGGTCGCCACCTGCGCGACGCTGCTGCCATTCCAGCGGTACCAGTCGTTGCCGTTGCGCCACACCAGGCCGCCATCGCGGCTCCATTGCGGTCGTGCTTCGTCAGCGTCGGTGCGCGTGAGCTGGGACAGTGCGCCGCTGCGCAGGTCGCGCACGAAGACATCGCCATTGCGCACGAATGCCATCCGCGTGCGTTGCGTATCGAAGACTGGTTGCGCGGCATCCAGGTCGGCGCGCGCGGCGCCATCGAGCTGGATCGCGATGCCGCCGCCGATCGATTGCTGGAACGTGTCGCGGATAGTGCCGCCGTCACGCTTGAGCGTGTACTGCGTGCGCTGCCCGTCCCACGCCCACCACGCATCCTCGACCGGTGGGCCGATCCATTCGGGGTCGGCCATTATTTTGTCGAGTGTGAGTGGCGTGGCCGGTTGTGCGGCAATCGTGGAAACGAAAAGCAACGTGGCAAACGGCAGCATTGGTCGGAACAAAATGGGCATCGGGGCGCACTCGCCGGCAAAGTGGTCGAAGCGTAGCAGTCCGCACGGAATGCGCATGGGCCACGGGTCACGCGACTTGCCTCCGGTCGTTATTCCCGCGAAGACAAGAATCCATGTTGGAG
>JAYTAY010000454.1:0-6353 GCA_043737255.1 Luteimonas sp. | reverse complement strand
GCCGCCGACGGATCAGCGCATCCACCGCCGCCATGTCGTCGGCGGCCAGGGACTGGGTGGCGGGCAACGCGAGGGTGGGGCGAAGGTGGGTCATGCGTTATCGGTCGCAAGGAGCCGCGATTATACGGAGTCGTCATGAAGCGATCGTCGTAGCGGCTTCGGAAAACCCCGACAGCACAGCGCGGCGTCGGGAGGGTACCCGGACGGCCGCGGGTATAATTCGATACGGGTACCCAAACCGGGCTCACTCTCAGGCAGGACGACGACATGGCGCGTGGCATCAACAAAGTGATTCTGGTCGGCAATCTCGGCAACGACCCGGAAACCAAGTACACCCAGGGCGGCATGGCCATCACCAGGATCAGCCTGGCTACTTCCAGCGTGCGCAAGGACAAGGATGGCAATCCCCAGGAGCGCACCGAATGGCACCGGGTAACCTTGTTCGGCAAGCTGGGCGAGATCGCCGGCGAATACCTGCGCAAGGGCAGCCAATGCTATATCGAAGGCTCGATCCGCTACGACAAGTACACGGACAAAGAGGGCGTCGAGAAGTATTCGACCGATATCATCGCCGACGAAATGCAGATGATGGGTGGTCGCGGCGAAGGCCGGGGCGAGTCCACGGAACGCAGCGAACGCCCGACACGTTCGGCCCCGCCGCAACGTCCCGACAATGCGCCGCAACCGCGGCAGGCGCCGGCCGATGATTTTGCCGACGACGACATCCCGTTCTGAGAACAGTTTGATCGGGATTCTTTTGCAACAAATTCACTGACCGCGCCTCAATATAAACGGAGAGTTTTGTGCCGACATGGCTTGTCACCGGCGGCGCCGGGTTCATTGGTGGAAATTTCGTACTCGATGCGGTGCGCGACGGCATCCGCATCATCAACCTCGATGCACTGACCTACGCCGGCAATCGCGACACCCTGTCCCCGCTTGACGGCAATCCTGATCACGTCTTCGTGCACGGTGACATCGGTGATCGGGCGTTGGTCGATCGATTGCTGGCCGAGCATCTTCCTGATGCAATCGTCAATTTCGCGGCCGAGAGTCACGTCGATCGGTCCATCGATGGCCCGGCCGCATTCGTGCAGACCAATGTCGTCGGCACGCTGGCCTTGCTGGAATCGGCGCGCGATTATTGGCGCAGTCTGCAAGGCGCTGCCAAGGATGCTTTCCGTTTCCTGCACGTCTCCACCGACGAGGTATACGGCTCGCTTGGCGACACCGGCAAGTTCACCGAAGAAACCCCATTCGCGCCGAACTCGCCGTATTCCGCTTCGAAAGCAGCCTCCGACCATCTGGTGCGCGCGTTCCACCACACCTATGGCCTGCCTGTGCTGACCACCAACTGCTCGAACAACTACGGCCCGTACCAGTTCCCGGAAAAGTTGATCCCGTTGATCATCGCCAAGGCCTTGGCGGGCGAGCCGCTGCCGATCTACGGCGATGGCAAGAACGTGCGCGACTGGTTGTATGTGGGCGATCACTGCACAGCGATTCGCGCAGTGCTCGAACGCGGCCGTGTTGGCGAAACCTACAACGTCGGCGGCGATGCCGAAAAGCAGAACCTCGAAGTCGTCCATGCCATCTGTGCCTTGCTCGACTTGCGGCGCCCACGCGAAGACGGAAAACAGCGCATCACCCAGATCATGTACGTCGCCGATCGCCCGGGCCATGATCGCCGCTATGCGATCGATGCCTCGAAACTGCATTCGGAATTAGGTTGGCAGCCTACGCACGATTTCGAGACAGGCATGGCTGGCACCGTCGATTGGTATCTGGACAACCAACCCTGGGTGCAGCGCGTGCTCGATGGCAGTTATCGTCTCGAGCGTATCGGGGCTGCGGCATGACTGCCAGACGCGGCATCATTCTGGCAGGCGGCTCCGGCACGCGGCTGTATCCGCTGACGCAATCGGTCAGTAAGCAGCTGCTGCCGATCTACGACAAGCCCATGATCTATTACCCGCTGAGCACGCTGATGCTGGCGGGTATTCGCGACGTGTTGATCATCAACACGCCGCACGAGCAGGCGCTGTTCAAGCATTTGCTGGGTGATGGCTCGCAGTGGGGCATGCGGATCGAATATGCGGTGCAGCCGAGCCCTGACGGTCTGGCGCAGGCGTACCTGATCGGTCACGATTTCGTGAACGGCCAGCCCAGTTGCCTGGTGCTGGGCGACAACATCTTCTACGGCCATGGCCTCACGGAAATCCTGCAGCGCGCGTCCGCGCGTGAGCAGGGCGCTACCGTGTTCGGCTACTGGGTGAAGGATCCCGAGCGCTATGGCGTGGCGGATTTCGACGCCAACGGAAAAGTGATCGGGCTGGAAGAAAAGCCCGTCAAGCCGCGTTCCAACTACGCGGTCACGGGATTGTATTTCTACGACGGCCGGGCCAGCGATTACGCAGCATCGTTGAAACCTTCACCGCGCGGCGAGCTGGAGATCACCGACCTCAACCGCTGCTATCTGGATGAGGGCACGCTGCAACTGGAAAAACTTGGCCGCGGCTTCGCATGGCTGGATACGGGCACCCATGAATCGCTGGTTGAAGCTTCCACCTACATCGAGACCATCGAGAAAAGGCAGGGCCTGCGAGTGTGCTGCCCGGAGGAGATCGCCTACTTCAACCGGTGGATCGATGACGAACAATTACGCAACCTGGCAAAGCCTTTGGCCAAGAACGGTTATGGCCAGTACCTGTACAGCCTGCTCGAGCATGGACGCGTCGAGTGAAAATCATCGAGACCGATCTGCCGGGTTGCCTGGTGATCGAACCGCAGGTGTTCGGTGACGATCGTGGTTTTTTCTACGAGTCGTTCAACCGTGACAAGCTTGCCGCGCATGGTCTGACGCCGAATTTCGTGCAGGGCAATGTTTCGAGTTCGGTACGCGGCGTGCTGCGTGGCCTGCATTACCAGTGGCCGAAACCGCAAGGCAAATATGTGTCGGTGCTAGAGGGCGAGGTCTGGGACGTGGCCGTCGACATCCGCCGCGGGTCACCCACCTTCGGCAAATGGACGGCCGCCGTGCTGAGCGGCGAAAACAAGCGGCATTTCTGGATACCGGAAGGCTTTGCACACGGATTCGCGGTGCTCAGCGAACGTGCAACCTTCACTTATCTCTGCACTGAAACCTACGATCGCGACGCTGATGCGAGTGTTCGCTGGAACGATGCCCGCTTCGCCATTGACTGGCCGGTCAGCGCACCGCTGCTGTCGGACAAGGACATGAAGGCGCCTTTCCTGGATGACATTGCGCAAGAGCGGCTTCCGGTCTACATGCCGTGAGAATTTTGCTGCTCGGCGCTAACGGGCAGGTGGGAACGGAATTGCGCCGCAGTCTTGCGCCGTTGGGTGAATTGATCGTTGCAACGCGGAATGGGCAATTGTTGGATGGCACATCCTGCGAAGTTGCGGACTTTGACCAGCCTGAAAACCTGCATGGGCTGGTTGAGCGCATCGCGCCCGACATCGTCGTTAACGCAGCGGCTTACACGGCAGTCGATCGTGCGGAAGAAGATGCCGAGGCTGCGTTTCGCGCAAACGCTGAATCGCCACGTGTGCTCGCTGACGCCTGCGTCAAACGTGATGCGTTGCTGGTGCATTACTCGACCGACTATGTGTTCGACGGCCGCGGAACACGACCTTATCGCGAAGACGATGCGACATCGCCGCTTGGCGTCTACGGCGTTAGCAAGCTCGCTGGGGAAGACGCGATTCGCGGCAGCGGCGCGCGACACATGATCTTTCGCACGGCGTGGGTGTATGCCGCGCACGGGAAAAACTTTCTGCTGACGATGCTGCGGCTGGCGAAGGAGCGCGATGAATTACGCGTGGTCGGCGACCAGGTCGGCACACCGACGCCAGCTGCGCTGATTGCCGATGTCACCGCAATGATTCTGCAACAGCGGTTTCGCGAATCGGGAACATGGAACCTGACGGCGACCGGGCAAACGAGTTGGCATGGTTTTGCCCAGATCATCTTCCATGAAGCCTTTGAACGAGGCCTCATCGCGCACGCACCCAAAGTCACTGCGATCACGACTGCGGAGTATCCGACGCCCGCGGCGCGTCCTGCGTATTCAGGGTTGGATACGGCGAGTTTGCATCGGGACTTCGGGATTGATTTGCCAGAGTGGAGTGACGGGCTGCGGCATACGCTTCAAGAACTGACAATTCAAAGTTAGACGTCTCTATGAACATCCCCGAAGCCTCCAAGAAAGTCTCGCCGCGTCACGCTGCTGGCTCGGCAGAGCTGATCGGCGGTACTGGGCCAATTACCGGAATGTGCTCGATGGGCGTACCTGGAGATGTACAAGCAGGACAAGGCCTTTGATATTCGCACCCCGGAGTCTATTGATCCGGGAGAGACTAATCCCAATGCACCTTGGGTCACGTCATCGGTCGCCGATGTCGGCTCAAGCAGGCTATCCGTAGAGCGCGTGCTTCTACAGGCTCGCGGCATGCTTGATGCAGCAATGATTGATGGGTCCTTCGACAAGACCTCAGTCCTAGCCAGCCTTCACTCCTGCAAAGAAGCGCTAGTGTCCTGCGAGATTCTTGCCCGCCGCGTGTGTGGAAGCATTCTCGATATAACCGGACAGATCAATAACAACGGCATCCCTACAGATCAAGGCCATGGGCTCAATCGCTTTGCTCAAGTTGCCAGCTTACAGCTCGACTGCGGTGCATTTCTTGTCCATGTAAACCGCGCGATCAAAATCGTCTGCGAGCTCCCAATGCTCTTCCTTGAGTTGGACAGGAAAGACAGCAACTTTGACTACCTAGCGCGCAGATTGACTGATGTCATTGGCGCTAATGAGCCGCTGACCGAGTTTGTTCGTGGCAATAGCGAGAGCGTGAAATACTTGATCGACCTGCACAATTTTCACGAACATCCGGGCGCAACAAGAACGATCATTCACAACTTGCGTGTTCTGCCCAACGGCCAGATCCAAGTTCCGATGTGGGAAATGGCCGGCGAGAACACAACTCCAGCCCAAGCAATGGGCTTGGAACTTCCTGCCGCTATTGATTTCGTGCGAGACATAGCCGAAGCGATGTTCATGTATTTGTTGTTGCGCAGGTTGTCCCCGGCGTTCCCGTACTACATCGAGCAAGTGGCTGAAGACGACATTGATCCAGCTTTGCCAATCCGTTATCGCCTGTCGATTGATTTCTCACGTC
Organism: Luteimonas sp.; assembly: GCA_043737255.1. Classification (GTDB taxonomy): domain Bacteria; phylum Pseudomonadota; class Gammaproteobacteria; order Xanthomonadales; family Xanthomonadaceae; genus JALYOU01. Next base: position 1,157 of record JAYTAY010000454.1, on the reverse strand, counting down.
TTCAGTTGAGAGCTTCAGGCAGAGACGTCTAACATCAAGCCGAAGCACCCGTAGATGTGGTGAGCACAGCGAACCGCATCAATCGCGATTTGGTTGCGGTGACACCTGCCCATCAATCCACACCCCACAATCTTGGCTGAAGCCATCCCTCGAAAGATGGAAGATGAGCCGCGTTCGCGGAACGTTGTCTGGTAAAGCCTATGGATCCCCGCCTGCGCGGGGATGACGTTTTGCCAAAGCCGCGCTTTGCGCGGGCCAAAACGTCACTTGACCCCATGCATCCAGCGCCTGGTCAACGGCGTCAGCACGAAGTACACAATGCTCGACCCGATGCCCACCCACAGCATCAACTGGAACAACTCCGCATATTTCGCTGCAGCCGCAGCGAAATCGATCGAGGCGCCTTCCGGAATATCGATCGACGCGATTTTGCCGAACTGCGCCGCCAACACTTCCGAATACGCCGTCCCCAACCAGAACGCGCCCATCATCAGACCCACGACACGGGCGACGGAAAGTTGAGTGACTGCGGACAATCCGATCGGCGACAGGCACATCTCGCCGATTTCCAGGATGAAATACGCCAGCACCAGCCACCAGACGCTGGCCATCGCGCCGCCGCCGGCGAATTTCGCCGCGGCCAGCATCGGAATGAACGACAGGCCGGCAAACAACAAGCCGATCGCCATCTTCGCCGGCTTGCTGGGATTCAAACCGCGTTGTTCCAGCCAAGGCCACAGCCATGAAAAAATCGGCGCCAGCACGACGATGAAGAACGCGCCTAGATAGGTCAGCGAGCCGGCAGTCTGCGGCACCAGCACGATGTCGTGCACGATGGCGACGATCAGTCCTGCAGCCATCAATAACACCAGCTTTTTTGCAATATCGCCACGCCCGCGATCGCTGGCCATCAACGCCGCGATCATCAGCGGTGGGCTCGCGACCAGTGAGAACACGGCCCACGGCAACGCCGGTTGGTACGTGCCGGAAGATGCACCGAACAGGTCCTTGGTCAGCAACCGGTCGGTGAAGGTGACCCACGAGCCATAGGTCTGCTCGTACAGCGTGAAGAAAATCAGCACACCGAAAATCAACAGCACCAGCGCGATCATCTGCTGGCGTTGCACCCTGTCGCAGTGTTTCCACAGGAACCAGAT
>JAYTAY010000453.1:0-6377 GCA_043737255.1 Luteimonas sp. | reverse complement strand
AAGTTCTCAGGCTCATCGAAAAAGGCTAATCCGATGGTAAAAGAATGAAACGCCCGGTGGATTAAGCGCCACTCGCGGTGCTCGTTGTCTAGGGCCGTGATCGCCTTTTTGTCGCCGTGCAGATTCAACACCCAACGCCGGTGTAACGCAGAGAAGCCACCGATGAGGCTGGCCATGCGAAAGCGAGGTAAACCGGCCGGGTTGGAAAGCCACGAGGTTTCGATCTGATGCGCGAGGTCAATCGTATGCAGCGAAAAGAAGGAACCAAGCACAAAATTCTCGAGCACGGTCGGATCGTCCTTGTCAGCCTCACCGCCGATCCACAAGTTAATGGCGGTGAGGTTGAAGGCCGTATAGACGTTTTTCGGATGTTTGTAAAAGTCTTCCAGCAATCGATCGAGCGCAATGTACCTGCTTTCTTCTTTGTAATTGAAGGTCTCCATGAAGAAGACGTGCGCCGGATGGTTCTCTTCCGATGTGATGTTGGCCTGCCGGGCCAATACGCTGTCGATAGCTTGCTGGGTATTGCGGATCTGCATGGCAACCCAAGGAGAATTCACGCCAAGTTGCTGAGCCCGACGTAGAAAGTACTGGGCCATCAGGGTGTTCTTGAGCGCGGTACCTCGTGGAATCTTTGCACGAGAATTCACTAGCGAGCTGTTCAAGTAGACCTGCGACAAAATAGCAACCAGAAACTTGTCAGTGGGATTGTTCAGATAAGCAGTGGTCAGCTGCTTTAGCGCTACAGACATTGGCGGACGCGTTTTATGAGGTAGATACATCTCGTAGTCACTGAGCGAGCCGGAGAGGGTGCCTGACGAAAAGGTCGATGCACGCAAATCCGCAGCCTGATGGATCCGGACATCCGGTTGCCGCTCCAGATCCGCCAGTTCGAAGGCACTGACCGTGGACGCAGGCTCGCCCGAGGAATTCCCCGACCCTCCGCAGCCGGGCAGGATTAAGCAACTCGCGCAAGACAAAACAAACAAGAACGCATTTAAAAATTTCATTGCATCAGTACTCCCAAGGCAGAGGTCGATGACGTTGTTCGCACCCGATTCGTCGATCGGACGCCACACGTACGCGAGGATTGAGCTTCCCGAGCGGCCGTAGTTGAAATACGCGCTTCGGCGCTACCTGACGAACAGGTTTGGCGCGATGCTGTGCGTGCTACGCGATACACAGCCTTCATTTCTCTGTCGCGTACAGAGCGCATCCACGTGCTCCCGCAGGCACGGATGTAGAAGACGTCACGCTTGAGCAGCGACAGCGGCTTCGATGCCACCGCTACAAGCATGCTCGCGACGACACGCGGGCCTAGGTCTGCTGAAGTACTGGTTGACACACCCAAAAACTCAGTTGAAGGCATTGAAAACATCACACAATCCGTTGATAGTTGGTTCAAGAATCGCCCGCTGACAGCGAAAAAACGACAATTTCATGGGTCGAAATCAGTATTTCAGCAGACTGCCAGCTTGCTACTGGACCCGAAGGCGCGACGTTCCGCTGTACTAGCCATGCGGCAATCGCTTCGGCATTAGAAGTTCTTGAAGAGCATAAGGTCTCCGACAATGTGCCAAGGTCGGATTCGAGCCACTTAATGATCTTCAGGGCACGAAAGGACTCGATCCCGAGTTAACCGAATGCAGTCGCGCAATACCGCAGAAGCCCATCGCGAGCGAGGACTGCGCACCCACGAACATATAGGACATCGGGCATGAAAACACGCAGAGTCAAGCCAGACGGCGAGCCAATTAAGCCACTGTATCGATGCTTGGACATCCATGACATGCGTCGCGGCACGGCGACGAAATCGCACCTCCTGTGCAAATGAGCGGTTTTCAGGGCTCGTTCGAGATGATCATCTAGCTAAGCAACCACGGCTCTCATATCTCTTCAACTTGTAGGTCATGAGATACGATAAATGTGACACTGTCAATACAAAGACCGGAATTGCATTTTTTTCTAGAATGCTGTTGTGTTGTCCGCGTCCGCAACGCCGTTCTGCTGCCTTGCGGCAGCAGGAAATTGATCGTTTTGCCCTCGCAAATCGGCTCTTTGACAACCCGCTGACCATCAAGCTGCCGCCGAGCCAACAATGGAATGGCGATCTTTTCGCCATTTCCGGGCGTGGACCCAAGCGTGATCGCGGACAGTGGCTGCCCGATCATGTCCGCCACGTTGTCGCGGCCGGCTATCGCCGTCGCGTGTGATCGCGTGGCTTCGGTTTTCGCTTCTTCTCGATCAAAATTCGCCACGCTTCATTGAGCGTGTGACCGCTGAGCGATTGATGCGGCCGCCGCTGGTAGTAGGCATCGCGCAGCAGGTTCAGCGTGGCCTGCAATGCGAGGTCGTCCGGGATCCGACACACCCGTAGTACCTGCTTGAATGTGAACCAAACACGCTCAAGCCTGCCGTTCATCCACGGGCAGTGCGGCAGCGTCCTCTGGTGGCGGATACCAGCCACTGCAACGCGAAGGCGAAGACCCAGGACGTGAAGATAGCTTCGTTGTCGGTGCGGATCGCTTTCGGTCGGCCGTAGTGCTCGATGGCATCCAGCAGCAGACGAAGGATGGCGATAGAGGATCGAACGCGTAGTGCGTGAAACATCAACATCCGCCGACTGCCGTGATCAAGGATGCCCAGCAGCGGCTGTGGTTCCTGCGGATCGATCCGATGCTCGGTAAGATCGATGGTCCAGACGCGGTTCACCGCGCAGGCACTGTCGATCGAGTGTGCATGCCGCTTTGGCGCCGCTCTCCACTGTTTGGAGTCGCGGAGGAATTCGGCGACGTAGGTCTTGCCGACCGACCAGCCTTGATCGGCGTAGTCGCGGTTGAACCGATCCGCGATCGCCCGGCAACTGGCGTCAGGCGCTTCCAGCGCAATTCGGAATAGTCCTTCACGGACTTCGCGTGGTTTGGCGCGGTAATGGCCCGAGAGGGACGCGTGCATCGATGCCGATTGCTTCGCGGTCGGCGTTTGGCGTCTGCGTATTTCGGCTTGCAACGCTGACGGTGAGCGCAAGACGATCAAACGAATCCCAATGACTACACATGCGAGCAGCAGTACGACGACCATCTGTTTCAACAGCCAAGGTTCGGCGGCCTGGGCCACGCGGGTCGCGCAGACTACGCTACGCCGCGATACATCGGCAGGATCGACTTGGGACACTGCCTGCTGGTTTGACGAGCAGGAAGGGGCACCGTGACACCCATCCAAACTTTCGACCCGGCGCGCATGACGCCGGCACAGCGGCGCAGGGAGGCCGCCGCGCTGCTGGCCCAGGGCCTGCACCGCCTGCGCAGCGGGCACGCGCACATGACCGCCATCGTCGCGCCTTCTCCGGTTGATCTTGGCTTTCGTGGCCATCCACGCGTACATGCCAACCCCGCTCACCGGAGTCCACAGGCATGACGCAACAATCCCCTCCCGCGGCTGCGCCCGCATCGATGGCCACGCGCATCGCGCTCTTGGCAGACTGGTCGTGGCCTGATCTCACGAAAGAATGGCGGCGACTCTTCGGCACCGACCCGCTCGTGATCAATCGGCGTTTCGTCGAGAAGCGCATCGCGCATCGCTGGCAGGAGATCGAATTCGCAAAGACAGATCGGACCTTGCTCGCGCGCAACCAGCAACGCATCGACGAGTTAGTTGCCACCGGCCAATTGAAGCGCCAGCCCGCCGGCGCGATTCCAGTCGCAGGCACCGAACTGATCCGCATCTACGCCGGCATCGAACACCGCGTGCTCGTGCTGTCCGATGGCGAGTTCGAGTATGCCGCCAAGCGATATCCGAGCTTGTCGATGATTGCCCGCGCGATCACAGGGACTCGCTGGTCCTGTCCCGCCTTCTTCGGATTGCGCAAGGCGGGTGGCCGATGAACGCCACGGCACCCAAGCGCCTGCGCTGCGCCGTCTACACCCGCAAGTCCACGGAGGAAGGGCTGGAGATGGCGTACACCTCGATCGATGCCCAGCGCGATTCGGGTGCGTCCTACATAGCCAGCCGTCGCGCCGAAGGATGGATTCCGGTCGCCGACGATTACGACGATGGCGGCTTCTCCGGCGGCACCCTCGAACGCCCTGCCCTGCAGCGGCTGATGCCGGACATCGAGGCGGGCCGGATCGACATCGTCGTCTCCTACAAGATCGACCGCCTTAGCCGTTCCCTGTTCGACTTCGCAGAATTGGTAAAGATCTTCGACAAACACGGCGTGACCTTCGTGTCGGTGACCCAGCAGTTCAACACCACCGACGCGATGGGACGGATGCTGCTGAACATCCTCCTGACCTTCGCACAGTTCGAGCGCGAGCTGACCTCCGAGCGCATCCGCGACAAGTTCGCGGCCAGCAAGAAGAAGGGCATGTGGATGCACGGCATCACCCCGCTGGGCTACGACTTCAAGGATCGTCGGCTAGTGATCAACGAAGCCGAGGCCGAACAGGTCCGAACGCTCTTCCGCCGCTTTCTCGAAGTGGGTTCGATGATGAAGGTGGCGCAGGAGGCACGTGCGCGCGGCTGGCGCAACAAATCGTGGACGGCGAAGACAGGACGGCAGCATACCGGCAGACCGCACGATCGCAGCACGATCTTCAAGATGTCGCACTGCCGTACCTACCTTGGTGAACTCAAGAACCGAGACCAGTATGTCGAGGGCACGCACGCGCCGATCATCGACCGGTCCCTGTGGGACGAGGTGCATGCGCGCCTTCAGGTCAGTGGCCCGGTGCGTGCACGCGCGACGCGTCAAGGCAAGGTGGCCTTCCTGCTGAAGGGCCTGCTGACCGGCCCGGACGGCCGCGCCCTGACGCCGTGGCACACAACCAAGGCCAACGGCCGCACCTATCGCTACTACCTCAGCACGCGCGATATCCATGAGGGGCGGAAGGCGTCTGCCCTCCCGCGCCTGCCAGCCGGAGAACTGGAGGCGGCCGTGGTCGAGCAACTGCGGCGCCTGCTCCGCGCACCGAATATGGTCGCTGCCATGATCCCGCAGGCCATCGCCCTCGACCCAACCTTGGACGAAGCACAGGTCACGGTGGCGATGGCGCAGGTCGAGCGGGTGTGGGACCAGTTGTTCCCGGTTGAGCAGCAACGGCTGGTTCGCCTGCTAGTCGAACGGGTCATCGTGACGCCGACGAACCTGGAACTACGGCTGCGTCCCAGTGGCGTTGGCACCCTTGCCGCCGAATCACGGCAGGCCGCCGAAGGGGTTGCTGCATGAGCCGCCCGATGCTGACCGTATCGGGGCCGGCCGCCGAGGTGGTCACCAGCGACGGGAGCGTTGTGCTAAACGTCCCGATCGCCCTGAAGCGCCGCAGCGGCCAGCGAGTGGTGGCGGTCGCCGGCAGGGAGCCAACGGTGGCGACTTGCGCTGGGGCCACCCCACTCCAACTGGCACTGGGCCGGGGCCACCGCTGGCTGCGGATGCTGGAAACTGGCGAGGCGGCCTCGATGTGCGACATCGCCCGCCGCGAAAGCACCAACCACAGCTACGTCGCCCGGCACGTCAACCTGACCCTGCTGGCCCCGGACATCGTCGCCGCGATTCTGGACGAGACCTTGCCGGAGGGTGTCCAGCTCCTGTCCCTAGCGATTAACCCACCGATGCTGTGGGAGGATCAGCGGCGTTTGCGCGCAGGGATGACGACCTGAGCGTCGGCCCGCCGGAAATGTGTCCTTCCCGGTGTACGCGCCATTGCGCTACGCTGCGATCCGAGGTGAGAGAGCGTTTGGATTTCGCGTACTCTGGCTGCACCAACCACAGTCTTTCCGTAGCCACGACAACAACGCGCCGTCACGCGTATAAAAACAAAAAGCTTCCTGATTCCCCACATTACGCATCCAAGGTTGCGAGCCTGTATGGCAATGGCGGCGTCCTTGTTGCTGTGAGGATCAACTGCGTAACGAGTCCCGCCAGATCGAATCGCCGGTTGAAGCGATAACAGAACTCGGACAGATAGCGCTGCAGGTATTTGCCCTTGATCGCGTGATACGTGCCATGCAAGGCGTTTTTGACGTTTCCCAGCAGCGTGTTGACCCACCGCAGCGCAGGCTCATCGGGAACACCGCCGCCGGTGTTGATGGGTGTATGCAAGCAGCCTGCGCCACCGACCGCAGCGAAGCAGTTCAGTCCATCAGACACCACTTCGCATCCCGGAACGAGCACCCGCGCAGCCCAATCGGCCAGGATGGTTTTGCGGAACCCGTCGACTTTGTCCATCCGCACATGCAGCGGATGTCCCTGTGGCGTGCAGGTCACGGCCGCCACGAACGGCGTTTTGCCTGGACTGCCGCGACCACGCTGGCCGCCATGACGTTCGCCACCCCAATACGCATCGTCCATTTGCACAACGCCATGCAGCATGCGGTCG
>JAYTAY010000452.1:0-2704 GCA_043737255.1 Luteimonas sp. | reverse complement strand
GTCCTGGCGAGACGCTGATCGGTGCCGCCCAGCATCCGGTGCTGGTGGCGGCCACGGCCATGGCCTACCTGGCGTTCGCCGCGATCATGATGGTGTGGGGTCGTGATAGCGCGTCACTGCATCGGCCGGCCCTGGTCGGCGTCATCGTCGACATCGTGGTGGCCGCGGTTGCCACGCACGCCGTGCCCGACGCGGCGGCCGGCATCAGTTTGATGCTGGTATTCAACATCGGCGCGGCCGCCTTGTTGTTGCCGCTGCGTGCGGGACTTGGCGCGGCGGTGCTGGGCTTCGTCGCCATGCTGGCCGAGCAACTCGCCAGCATCGCCCACGATGGCGCCACGTCGCGGCCCTTGGCGGTATTGCTGATGTTCGGCGTCAGCAGCCTGGCAATCGCGACGTTGACCAACCTGCTGGGGCGTCGCATGCAGGCCAGCGAGGACCTGGCGGAACGGCGCGGCAGCGAGGTCGCCAACCTGGCGGAGGTCAACGAGCTGATCATCCGCCGCATGCGCACCGGCGTGTTGATGGTGGATGGCGAAGGCCACATCCGCCTGGCCAATGAGGCCGCCTTGGCGTTGCTTGGCGATGCCGGCGGTGGTCGTCGTGTCCTGGCCGTCACCGCACCGGAACTGGCGCGCCGCCTGGAACGCTGGCGCAGCGATGGTGTCAGCGACAACGCCCCATTGCGACTCGGCGCCGAGCACGCCGAAGTGTTGCCGCGTTTCGCGCGGCTGCTGGCCGACAGCGAGTTGTCGCTGGTGTTCCTGGACGACACCTCGATGCTGTCACGGCGCGCCGAGTCGATCAGCCTGGCTGCGCTTGGTCGTTTTTCGGCCAGCCTGGCGCACGAGATCCGCAATCCATTGGCGGCGATCAGCTATGCCGCGCAGTTGCTGGAAGAGTCCCGGGACATCAGCATCGCCGACAACCGCATGTTGCAGATCATCCGCCAGCAATGCGTGCGCATGGATGGCATCGTTGAAAGCGTGCTGGGCCTGGCCCGGCGCGAACGCGCCAATCCCGAGCACGTCGAACTCGTTGGCACGCTGCAGCGCTTCATCGACGATTACGAAGAGAGCCATCCGCTCGACGCCGACACGCTGCAGGTCACCAGCAAGCGCGGCGCGGTGCCGGCGCTGATCGACCCCCGTCACCTGCACCAGATCCTGACCGTGCTGGTCGCCAATGCGCGCAACTACGGCCGGCTGCCGGGCGAACCGGCGCGGATCACGCTGAGGGTGCACGACGATGACGGCATCCCCGAGATCGATGTGCTCGATCGCGGTCCCGGCATCCCGGAATCCTCTGCCGCGCAGTTGTTCCGGCCGTTCCACACCACGTCGGAACATGGCACCGGGCTGGGCCTGTACATCGCGCGCGAGCTGGCGCACGCCAACCAGGGATCCCTGGACTACATCCGCACGCCGGGTGGCAGTTGTTTCCGGATCCGGCTGCCCGGCCCCACTGTCATGCGGCAGCGCCGGGAAGCGTGATCCGTCTCACATTTGAGTCCGGTCCCGTCCGCAGAGTAAGGTTCCAATAAACAAGGAGTGAGCATGACCGAAACGCGTAGCGCCCTGGTAGTCGACGATGAGCGCGACATCCGCGAACTGCTGGTCCTCACCCTGGGCCGCATGGGGTTGCGGGTGGATACCGCTGCCACGGTGGCCGCGGCGCGCCAGCATCTGGCGCAGGAGAAATACGACCTGTGCCTGACCGACATGCGCCTGCCCGACGGTTCCGGCATCGAACTGGTGCAGGAAATTTCCACGCGTTATCCGGCCACGCCGGTGGCGATGATCACCGCGTTCGGCAATGTCGAGGCGGCCGTGGAGGCGCTCAAGGCGGGCGCGTTCGACTTTGTCAGCAAGCCGGTCGACCTCAACGTGCTGCGCGATCTGGTCCGGCATGCGTTGATGCTGGAGACGCAGCGCCGCACCGAACCGACCGTGGTGGGTATCCGCATGCAGGGCGATTCGGCGCCGATGGCGACCCTGCGCCAGACCATCGCCAAGGTCGCCCGCAGCCAGGCGCCGGTGTACATCGTCGGCGAATCGGGCGTGGGCAAGGAACTGGCCGCGCGCAGCATCCATGAGCTCAGCGCGCGCAGCGCGGCGCCGTTCGTTCCGGTGAACTGCGGCGCGATCCCGGGCGAGTTGATGGAGAGCGAATTCTTCGGCCACAAGAAAGGCAGCTTCACCGGCGCCCACGCCGACAAACCCGGCCTGTTCCAGGCGGCGTCCGGCGGCACCTTGTTCCTGGACGAAGTCGCAGAGCTGCCGCTGTCGATGCAGGTCAAGTTGCTGCGCGCAATCCAGGAAAAATCGATCCGCCCGGTCGGCGCCTCGGCGGAAATCCAGGTCGATGTGCGCATCCTTTCGGCCACCCACAAGAACCTGGAAAAACTCGTCGACGACGGCCGCTTCCGCCACGACCTCTACTACCGCATCAACGTGATCGAGTTGCAGGTGCCGCCGCTGCGTGATCGCCTCGGCGACCTGCCCAGCTTGGCGGACGCCATCCTCAAGCGCCTGTCCATCCCGCAAAATCGCACCGCGCCCAAGCTCAGCGCCGATGCCATGAAGGCGCTGCACGGACATGCGTTCCCGGGCAACGTGCGCGAGCTGGAAAACATCCTGGAACGCGCGATGGCGATGGCCGATGGCGACAGCATCGAAGCCAGCGACCTGCGTTTGCCAGCCAC
>JAYTAY010000451.1:0-2710 GCA_043737255.1 Luteimonas sp. | reverse complement strand
CGTTGCCGTCTTCCCACTTCACCGTCTCTTTGCTGGAGAGGGTCGAGCGGGTCAGGATCTTGAAGTCCGAAGTAACGTCCTGGAAAACGACGTTGCGGTATTCGGGATGTACGCCGTCTTTCATGGCGAGCACCAGTGGTTGCGGGAAGCCGGGCATGATACCCGGGCACCGGGTCGCGGGCAACCCTGCATGGGCAATCTTGGCTAGCCCGCGGCCAGCGCTTCGCGGATCAATCGCTCGAACCGGGCCTGGTCGTATCGCATCAGGATGGCCGCGTTGTCCCGCCGGTCTTCCTGGCGGTTCCAGTCGACCGGGGTCGCGCCGCGTGCATGGTGGCCTTCCAGCGCCACGACGATCGGGCGCTCGATCACCTCCAGCGCGCCGTCCGGGGACAGGGCATAGGCCATGGCCAGCGCATCGGCCGAATGCCATCGTTCACCACGACGTTCAGCCGACCATGCCCGGGTCTGGCGGGAAATCGATTGGTAAAACCTGGCGCGCGGCGACTCCGCGCCCAACCAGTCTTCGACATCTCCGTGCAGCAGCCCATGCGCGAGGACAGCCTCCCAGTCGGCCAGATCGAACTTCGGAAAGGCTTCGAAGACGATGTGCGCGGCTTCCGGGTCGAAATAGATGTTGAATTCGGCCATCGGCGTGATGTTGCCGTGGCCGGTCACGGCGCCGCCCATGATCACCAGCCGGGCGATCCGCTGCGGCAGGGTAGGATCAAGTTTCAGCGCCAACGCCAGGTTGGTCAGCGGGCCGAGCGCGACCAGCAGCAATTCTCCGGCGTACTCGTGTGACAGACGTAGGATTGCCTGCGCGGCATGTTCGGTTTTCGCCACGCGCGAAGGCGGCACGTAATCGGTATCACCGAAGCCATCGCGACCGTGTACGTAAGCGGCGTCGCGCGCGGGATGCAGCAACGGCGTCGCGCAGCCAGCGAATACCGGCACGTCGACCTCGCAGACTTCGCACAACTTCAATGCGTTGCGGACGGTGTGGTCGAGTCCTACGTTGCCGGCGGCGATGGTCAGGCCGACGACATGGTGATTGGGATCGTTGAACGCGATCAGCAGCGCGAGTGCGTCGTCGACGCCGGGGTCGGTGTCGATCAGGAGTGGGATGCGAGTTGCCACGATGATTTGATCCTCAGAATCTGCTGTCGTTCTCGCATGGCTCGCCATCACGATCGCCATCCATTTTCGTATCTGGGCAATGACGGACGAAGAACTCGGCTTCGGCGCGTGAATTCATTTGTGTGCAATGTTGTCTGCCGTCGCAGTTGTATGTCGACACTGACGCCTCATTGCCTTCGGCGCGCTGCTGTACCAACGCGTCTGGCGATGTTATGGATGGCTCTGATGAAACCAGTTCCGTGGATGGCGATACGAAATGTTCGTACCCTTTCCATGCCGCGAAAAATAATAGGGCAAACAACAGCAATTTCTTCATATCCATCCTCTGCTAAGCGCTGGCGTACCGCGCTGCTCCGCCCACCCAGCGATCGATAATCCTATCCGCAATCTCGGGAGATTCCGCCAACAGCATGTCCGCAATCTCGCGCACTTGCGGCAATAGCGAAGCATCCCGCGTCAGGTCGGCGACACGGAATGCCGCAAGCCCCGTTTGCCGCGTGCCGAGCAATTCGCCGGGACCGCGCAATTCGAGGTCTTTCTCGGCGATGACGAAGCCATCATTGGTCTGTCGCATCGTTTCCAGCCGCTGCCGGGCGAGCATCGACAACGGCGACTGGTACATCAGCACGCAGCTCGACTGTGTCTTGCCGCGACCGACACGACCGCGCAGCTGATGCAGTTGCGCAAGGCCGAGGCGCTCTGCGTTTTCGACAATCATCAGTGACGCATTCGGCACGTCCACGCCGACTTCGATCACCGTGGTCGCGACCAGCAGATCGAGTTCGGCGGACTTGAACGCGCGCATTATCGCCTGCTTGTCGTTGGCTTTCATGCGTCCATGCACGAGGCCGACGCGCAGTTCCGGCAATACCTTCGACAAGGTCTCGAACGTGCCTTGCGCCGCCTGTGCAACGACCTCCTCCGAATCATCGATCAAGGTGCACACCCAATAAACCTGGCGACCTTCCGCGCATGCGCCGCGTATGCGCTCGACCAACTCGGCGCGACGCTCCGCCGTCAGCACCACGGTCTGCACCGGCGCCCGGCCCGGCGGCAACTCATCGATCGCGGAGACATCGAGATCGGCATACGCGGTCATCGCCAGCGTGCGCGGGATCGGGGTCGCGGTCATCACCAGCTGATGCGGGACCATGTTTTTTCTGGAATCTTTCGCAGCCGCGCCCTTGTCGCGCAATGCGAGCCGCTGCTGCACACCGAAACGGTGCTGCTCGTCGACGATCGCCAGCGCCAGATCGTGGAAGACCACGCCTTCCTGCATCAACGCATGCGTGCCGACGACGACCTGCGCAGCGCCCGACGCAACGTCACCCAACACAGTTGCGCGGGCCTTGCCGGTGACCTTGCCCGCCAGCCATGCAACGCGCACGCCCAGCGGCTCCAGCCAGCCGCGCAGGTTGGCCAGATGCTGCTCCGCCAGCAATTGGGTCGGCGCCATCAAGGCCGCCTGCTTGCCGGCTTCGATCGCCAGCATCGCCGCCAGCGCCGCAACCACGGTCTTGCCGCTGCCGACATCGCCCTGCACCAGCCGAAGCATTGGCATGGGTTGCGC
>JAYTAY010000450.1:0-6426 GCA_043737255.1 Luteimonas sp. | reverse complement strand
GGCTCGCACTGCTTGCGTTGTGCGGTTGGTGGATCGGACAACGGCTCCAACTCAGCGGCGACCTGCGAAAGTTCATGCCCACCGCGGAGACGCCCGCGCAGAAACTGCTGATCGACGAACTTGGCGAAGGCCCGGGTTCGCGTCTGCTGCTGATCGCGTTGTCCGGCGCGGACCCGGAAACCCTTGCGACACAATCGCAGGCATTGCGCGATACGTTGCTGGCCGATGACAAGTTTCGTCTCGTCGCCAACGGCGGCGACTCGGGGCTGGATGCGATTCCAGAACGGCTGCGTCCGTACCGCTACCTGTTGTCGCCAACGCTGGATACGCAGCCGCTGGACGCGGATTTCCTGCGTGAGGAACTCGGCGCCCGCGTACAGGATCTGGGCTCGCCGGCGGCCGGCCTGATCGAGCCCTTGATCGCCTCCGATCCGACACTGGAAACACTCAAACTCGCCGAGAGCTGGCAACCGCCGAACGCGCCGCAGCGCCTGCATGGCGTCTGGTTCGATCGCGCCGGCAAGCAGGCCTTGCTGGCGGTGGAAACCGTCGCCGCTGGCTTCGATCCGACCGGGCAGCAACTGGCGGTCACCGCCATCGAAAATGCCTTCGCGAAGACACGTGGCGACACGCAATCCAACATCGTGCTCAGCGGCCCCGGCGCGTTTTCGGTCGAGATCGGCGGCCGCACCGAACGCGAGGCGCGCTGGATCGGCATTGCCGACTGCATCGGCCTGCTGTTGTTGTTGGGGCTGGCGTACCGCAACTGGAAGACGCCACTGCTAGGTGCGCTACCGCTGGCCAGCGCCGGGTTGGCCGGGCTCGGCGCGGTGGCGGGACTGTTCGATGGCGTGCACGGCATCACCGTCGCCTTCGGTTTCACGCTGATCGGCGTGGCGCAGGATTATCCGATCCATCTGCTGAGTCATCAGCGGCCCGGCGTCTCGCCGTGGAGCAGCGCGCGCGCATTGTGGCCGACGTTGGCCACCGGCGTGGTTTCGACCTGCATCGCCTACCTGACGTTTTTCGCCTCGGGCGTCGATGGCCTCAAGCAGCTGGCCGTGTTCACCGTCGCCGGCCTCGGCACGGCAGCGCTGACTACGCGCTTTTTGTTGCCGGGATTGATCGACCCCTCGCCGCGTGACGCCGCCGATTCGCCGCGCGTCGCGCGGATGTGGGAACGGATTGCGCGCTTGCCGCGCCCGCGGCTGTCACTCGTCGGTCTGGCATTGATCGCGGTGGCGGTGATCGCATTTGCGCCGGGGCCGTTCTGGCAGAACGACTTGGGCAAACTGACGCCGGTACCGGCCGATGCGCTCGCGCGAGATGCCGCGCTGCGTAGTGAACTCGGTGCGCCGGACGTGCGTTACGTATTGACTCTGGAAGCGGCGGATACCGAAACCGTGCTGCGACAGTCCGAACGATTGCGGCCAATGCTGGATCAACTGGTCGCAGACCAGTCGATCGCCGCCTACGATCATGCCGCGCGTTACATGCCGAGTGCCGCCCTGCAGCGGGCGCGACAACTAAGACTTCCCGATGCCGATGCACTGGCGCAATCACTGGCAGCGGCATTGAATGACAGCCCGTTTCGCACCGATGCGTTTGACGAATTCGTCAGCGATGTTTCCGTTGCACGCCAGGCCACGCCGCTCGCCTTCGCAGACCTGAAAGGAACACCGCTCGAAGCTGTCACCGCCGGGTTGCTGATCGAAGATGCAGATCACTCGACGGCACTGGTGTCGTTGAGTGGCTTGAACGACCCCGTTGCTGTTGCACGCGTGGCCAAGGCCAATGGTGCGCAATTGCTCGACCTGAAACAGGCGTCCGAATCGCTGGTCGTCGCCTACCGGCAACGCGTGCTCGCCGCACTCGGCATTGCCGCATTGTTGCTGGCCGCGACGGTGTGGATCGCCTTGCGCACGCCGCGGCGCGTGTTGCGGGTGCTGGCGCCGATGGTCCTGACCACGCTGGTGATCCTGGCGGTGCTGCGCGCGTTCGGTGTCGAGCTCACCTTGTTCCATCTGGTCGCACTGATCCTCGCTGCCGGACTTGGACTGGACTATGCGTTGTTCTTCGAGCACGCCGGCGATGCGCGCGACCAACAGTTGCGCGCGCTGCATGCGGTGATCGTGTGCAGCCTGACCACGCTGCTGGTGTTCGGCCTGCTGGCATGGTCGTCGATCCCGGTGCTGCGCGCGATCGGGTTGACGGTGACGATTGGCGTCATCAGCAATTTCATTTTCGCGTTGTTGATTGCGCGCGGGGATGTCGGAAATGGTGCTCTCGTTGCCGAAGGCGATGTGCGAGGGGCTTCGGCCCCGACACCCGCAGCGTCGGGGCTGAAGCCCCTCCCACAAGAACAACCGTCGGCGTGATCGGGCGTGACGCGATCGAGGCGCTGATCCCGCACAAGGGTGCGATGTGCCTGTGGGACGAAGTTGTCGAATGGAACGAAACCAGCATTCGTCTGCGCGCAACCAATCATCGCGACCCGATACATCCCTTGCGATCAAGCGATCGTCTACGTGCAGTCCACCTATGCGAATACGGCGCGCAGGCGATGGCGGTGCATGGAGGCTTGCGTGCACAGGCAACAGGTGGCGTGGCCGCTCCCGGCGTGCTGGTCGCATTGCGCGCAGTGCAATTGCATGTCGCGCGCATCGATGACTTGCCGGGCGCGCTGGAATGCGACGCCGAGGTGCTGGTGGAAGCGCAAGGCAGCCAGCAGTACGCGTTCCGCATCAGCCACGCCGGTGTCCTGCTCGCGGAAGGCCGCGCCGCGGTGATGCTGGGCCTCGGCCCACCCAAAAACGTGCGCGATGCATCCATTAGGATTACGGAATGACCACACCCATCAAACGCGCACTTGTCACCGGCGGTAGTGGCGATCTCGGCGGCGCGATCTGCCGACAACTCGCAGCAGACGACATCCATGTCATCGTCCATGCAAACGGCAATCTCGATCGCGCGCAGACCATCGTCGATGCGATCACGGCTGCGGGCGGCAGTGCCGAAGCGGTGGCATTCGATGTCGCCGATGGCGATGCCACGCGAGCGGCAATCGAAACACTGCTCGCCAACGGACCCATCCAGATCGTCGTCAACAACGCCGGCATCCACGACGATGCGCCGATGGCGGGCATGACCGATGCGCAATGGAAGCGCGTCATCGATGTGTCGCTGCACGGTTTCTTCCACGTCACCCAGCCCTTGCTGTTGCCGATGGCGCGCACGCGGTGCGGCCGCATCGTCAGCGTGTCGTCGGTTGCCGCGATGCTTGGCAATCGTGGCCAGACCAATTACGCGGCGGCCAAGGCGGCGTTGCACGGCGCATCGAAATCACTCGCGCGCGAAATGGCGGCGCGTGGCATCACGGTGAATGTCGTAGCGCCTGGCGTGATCGCAGGCCGGATGGCTGACGATGCGTTTCCAGCGGAACAGATCAAGCAGCTGGTGCCTGCAGGCCGTGCCGGTACGCCGGATGAAGTCGCCGCACTGGTGCGTTTTTTGTGTTCGGATGCGGCCGGTTATATCAACGGGCAGGTAATCGGAGTCAACGGCGGCATGGCGTGACCGATTCCAAGTGGTACGCGCAAGGCTACGGAGTCGTTTTTGTAGAGCGGCGCTTGCTCCGCTGCTGTTGCTTTTAGGAGCCAAGAGCAGCGGAGCAAGCGCCGCGCTACAAGGCCAAGATCGGAGGCAGAAGCAGCGCCACGAGCGCCGCAAGGGCATTACGCGGCGCTGGCGTACCACTGCGCATCGAGCGAGGGGGGATTGGTCGTTACATCTGCCAACAAGGCATCGAGACCCTGCGCGCCGATCTCCGGATGTTCACTGCGCACGCGCGCCAGTATTTCGCCAGCCAGCCATTCCATGCGGGCGACGTTGTCGCCGATGCGGGTGACGAAGGCTGCGTCGTCGAGGGTGTCGTTCAAGGCGCGATTCATCTCGTGGAACCAGTCGATCTTGAACTGATCGAGCAGCCGGCCGTCCGGGGTCAGCGGCGCGGTGTTGCGCTGTCCCCACTCGCGCAACAGGGCTTGCACGGCGAGATTCAATTGACTGCCGCGCTGGAACTCGGGGCGCAGGCGGCCGAGCAGGGCAATATCGGTCATCCGCCCGCCGAAGAACAACGGCGCCAGCAGCGCCCAGTAGAACGTGTAGTCCCAGATCACCTTGACCGGCATGACCTGCGCGTCGCCGAACAACGGATATTGATCCTGGTACAGGGTCAGTGTGTTTTCGTAGAACGACTGGTACAGCTGTTGATAAATCCGTGCGTACGGTGCGTACGGCGTGCCCGCGCGGTCCCGCCCGATCATGTCGCAGATCAGGGTGTTGCTGATCGCGATGAAATCGCTTCCCGGCGAGTAGAACGGATCCAGGAACAACCCTGCGTCGCCGGTCAGCGCCCAGCGGTCGCCGGAGAACACCTGTTTGCAGCCGTGGGAAAAATGCTTCAGGAACAGGAAATCCTGCAGTGTGTGCTCGGGCTTCTCGACCGAGCGCGCAACTTGCGGCTGGTGCTCGTGCAGCCACGCCATCGCTTTCTCGTGGGTGTTCATCGTCTCCAGCGGATGCATCTTGGCGTCGCAGACGATGCCCAGCGAATGCGCGCCCGAGGCCAGCGGAATCAGCCAGAACCAGTAGCCCGGCCCGCACATGTGGTTGGTCGAGCGCCAGCGATCCGGTGGCGTGCAGCGGGACAACCATTCTGGGTCGTCGGACCACTGGTTGGGATCGATTAGACCGTCCACCCGCCACCACACCGCATTGACGTCGTGGTCGTTGGCTTGCGCCAGATCGAGTTTGCGTTTGATCAGCCCGGCGCGGCCGCTGGCATCCACCACCCAGCGCGCCTGCAGCGACTGTCGGTGGTCGTCGTGATCGAACTCGACGTCATGCAGCTGCTCGTCGCTGCTGAGATCAAAATTGCGCACCACCGCACCATCGAGGAAATCCACGCCGAGCCTGCGTGCTTCCTCGCCGAGGAAATTCTCGAAGCGGCCGCGATCGAGTTGCCACGCTGGCGTCGGCAACAGGGCGCTGACGCCCAGTTCGGTGCAGCGAGCGATATCGTTACGGCCTTCGGAAAAGAAGAAGCGGAAACCGTACTTGCGGATCTGTTCGGTATCCAGGTGCTCGCGGAAGCCGAGCACGTCGGCGAAATAAAACGCGCCGATCTCGACCGTGGATTCGCCGACCTTGAACGCGGCTTCGCGCGCCGGATGCATGCGCCGCTCGAGCACCGTGACGGCAATCGACGGATCGCGTTGCTTGAGCTGGATGGCCAGCGTCAGGCCTGCAAGGCCGCCGCCGAGGATGGCGACATCGGGTGGCGTGCGCGTGATGGAGGCCTGCGTCATGCGGAACCGGTCTGTTGCGCCGCGGGTTGTGCGAATACCGTGCCGAACTCGCCCGTGGGATCATCGATGATCGGAAGATGCTGGCGCTGCAGCCGATAGGCGGCCAACAACGTGCGCGCGCGCCAGATCTGCGTGGTGAGGTGCACGGTGATGCTCAGGAAATCGCGCACCGGCTTGAAATGACTGGCGCGAAATTGCTCGTCGGAATGCACGGTCTTGTAACGCGATTCGATCGGCACCGACACGCAGCGCGTGCCGAGCTGATGCGCAGCCGAGATCAGGATCTGCGCCTCGAAAACGAAGTCCTCGCCGGGGACGTTGTCGAGTTGCATCACGGCGGCGGGATAGAAGCGCTGGCCGCTCTGGTTGTCGACGACCTGGTAACCCAGCGCAAACGCGATGCCCCAGTCGCCGAAATCGTTGGCGATGCGGCGACAGGTGGGTTGCTGCGAGCGCCGGCGCATGCGCGCGCCGATGACGATGTAGTGCGGATGACGATTGGCCGCGTCCAGCAGGCGCGGGATGTCGTCGGCCGAATGCTGGCCGTCGCCGTCCATGGTGATGACCGCCTCAAAACCGCGCTGCAGCGCTTCGCGGAAACCATCGCGCAACGACGCGCCCTTGCCCATCCGCCGCGGATGCCGCAGCAGCGTGATCGGCAGGTCGGCGATGTGCGCGCAGGTGTCGTCGTCGGACCCGTCGTCGATCACGATCACGTTCGGGCACTGCGCCAGTGCGCCCTGCACCACGCCGCGGATGCGCAGTGCTTCGTTCAATGCCGGGATCACGATGGCAATGTGCTTGGCGGACAACATCATGAAGTGAGCTCCACGCGCAGCAGACGATTCGGGCCGGCTTTCAGCAGGACGCCATTGTCGCCCCGGGCCAGCGCATCGAACAACGGCAGCATCGGCGCCATCAAGTTGCCGGCGTAGCGCAGCGACAAGGCGCTGCGGGCGGGGTCCGGCGCGCCATCGATCAGTTCGGCGCGCAGCTGCGTCGTGCCAACACGCGCTGCCTTTGACATGGACGCATTCGACAGCAGCAGCGCCGCGCC
>JAYTAY010000449.1:0-6430 GCA_043737255.1 Luteimonas sp. | reverse complement strand
CCAGCAACCAGATGTAGTTGTCGGTCAGTGCGGGAATGGCTTGCAGGCGAAGGTTGCTCATCAGGGCGGCGATTATGGTGATGCGCTTCAACGACCGGGTTAAAGGAAAGTTAGCCGGAACCTGCGACCACGGCTGTGCCAGAATTGCCGCACCTCGCCGCCGCCCCCGAGCCTGTTCCGATCGACACTTTCCGACTTCACTCCCGCCCTGCCTGGCTGCGTCTTGCGCGCCACGAACAGCAGTTGCTGCACATTCCGAACGTGCCAATTGCGGCGACCTTGTGGATCAGCGCCGACGCGCAATGGACGGCGCAACATGCGCCATCGCCGTTGCTTACGCGCCTGTACCCCGATGCTGGCCGGTTGACCGGCGATATCGTCTGTGAGCCGTCGTGCTTGCCGTTCGAGCGCGACAGCATCCAGACCATCGTGGTCCAGCATGCGGCCGATGCGATGACGGAATTTGAGCCGATGCTTGCCGAGTTGTGCCGCGTGCTGGAACCTGGTGGGCAATTGTTCTGGTTCGGCCTCAACCCACTCAGCGCCTGGGCGGCCTGGAGTCATTGGCACGACGGATCAACGCCATCGCTGCATCCACGCTGGATGCGTCAAATTGATCGCGCCCTCGCGCAACACGGCGTCGACCCCATCGACAGTCGTTATCTGGGTGGGCTCTGGCCAAGCTCGCAAATGGCGAACGAGGCGCGCCGACTTGGCATGATCGACGGCCTACGCGGTGCCTGGCTGCTATGCGCACGCAAGCGCCGTGCCGCGCTGACGCCGCTGCGCCAGAAGGTTCGCGCGCAGAGGCCACGGCAACGAATACTGACTGCTGTCCCCAGCTCGCGGACGCAGCAGTGACGGCCGTCCACCCGATCGAAATGTTCACCGACGGCTCCTGCCTTCGTAATCCCGGCCCCGGCGGCTGGGCAGCGCTGCTGCGCGCCGGCACTCGGGAACGTGAGTTGACCGGCGCGGAGCCTGACACCACAAACAACCGGATGGAATTGATGGCCGTCATTGGCGGCCTGGAAGCCCTGACCCGGCCGACGCCCGTGATCATTTACACCGATTCGCAGTACGTGCAAAAAGGCGCGGAAGAGTGGCTGGCTGGCTGGCGTCGGCGTGGATGGAAAACAAGCGCGGGCGCGGCAGTGAAAAATCAGGATTTGTGGGAACGCCTGTCGACCGCACTGCAACCGCACGCCGCGCGCTGGACATGGGTACGCGGGCACGCCGGCCATGTCGAAAACGAACGCGTCGACCAGCTTGCCCGTGCTGCCGCCGAAACCTTGAGGAAGCCCTGATGCGCCAAGTCGTGCTCGACACCGAAACCACTGGCCTTGACGCCAGCAAGGGTCACCGCATCATCGAGATCGGCTGCATTGAATTGAGCGAGCGACGCGCCACTGGCCGCAGCTTCCATCGCTATTTGAACCCGAAACGCGTGATCGACGAGGGCGCCCAAGCCGTACACGGCATCAGCAACGAGTTCCTCGCCGACAAGCCACTGTTCGCCGAAATCGTCGAAGACCTGCTCACCTTCATTGATGGCGCGGAAGTGCTTGCCCACAACGCGAAATTCGATGTTTCATTTCTAGATGCCGAGCTTGCAATTGCGGGGAGCGATTACGGACGTTTCGGGGATCGCGTCACGGTGATCGACACGTTGGCGATGGCGCGTGATCTCTACCCGGGCCAGCGCAACGGACTCGACGCGCTATGCAAGCGCCTGGGTGTCGACAACAGCCATCGCGCGCTGCATGGCGCCTTGCTCGATGCGCAGTTGCTCGCCGACGTCTATCTCGGCATGACCGCAGGCCAGGGTGACCTCGGTCTAGCCAGCAACGCGGCACGAGAACAACGCGCAGCCATCCAGAGCCCGTCGACAGCAGGCCAGCTACGCCTACGTATCGTCCGCGCCAGCGAGGCCGAACAAACCGCCCACCAACAACGCATCGCCGCGCTGGACAAGGTGGTCAAGGGCGAATCGGTGTGGACGCAGTTGGGTTGGGGCTAGTCGCAACAAATGTATTGCAGAGCGCAACGCAGTATTGATGCCTGGAAAACGGGCGTTACTGCCATAGCTCAATGCCCGAAAAAAGCGGGGTAGAACCCGCCCAATGGAATTAACGCGAAAATGCAGCGCCATGCGGCAGGCCTTCCCCAGACCAGCCGTGCGGTCAGGCGCGAGCGGCAAAGCTGAAGCCGATCTTGCCATCCGTGTCGCGAAAATCTTCGTCCACGCTTAGGGCGCCGGTGTCGGGATCGACCTTCAGTAAGTACATGCGGTCGCTGGCATCACTACCCATGGGTTTTGGCGTGATCACCATGCGTTTTGTCGAAGGATCCCATGCGGTCCAGTGTGGGTTGTAGTCGTCGCTGATCTTTAAGCGCGAAACCTCCACAGGATGCGCGGGATCGCACAAGTCGAGTGCGATGAATCCATGTACCGCCGGCACGCTCTGGATGAAGTAGTTCCCAACGATGACCGGAACGCCGCACCAGTTGCCGGGAAAGGTACTTCGCGCTCGCGGGCGGCTGCACCGGCGCCTGCGCGCAGGATCCGAGCGCGAACGCCTTCGAGGCGAAGGCGACGGTGTTCCGTCAGACCGATGGGCGTACGCTGTTCGCGGCGTTCGACGACGACGCGGGCACGCAATACAACACGAGCGCCCCATTGCGCCCCGCAGCGGCTTGCGCCGTCGAGACCGAAAGCCTTCGCACGGTCGCCCAGGCGCGGGTCGTCTGGAACGCGCCCGACACCGGCGGCAGCACGATCACCGGTTACGACGTCTTCCGCGCGACCGCGTTGGCCGGACCGTACGCGCTGATCGGCAACACGACCGGAGCGACCGAGTACATCGACACAACCGGCGACCCGACCATGCCCAATTACTGGTACCGCATCGTCGCGAAGAACGCCCAGGGCGCAGGGCCGGTCGGCAACACCATCCTGCTGCCGATCGCGGTGGCCCCGCCGGAAGCCAACACCTGCGAGCTGCCCGGCGAAATCGTCGCGATCGACACGATTGGCGACGGCGGGGCGGACGACACCGACCTCGTCTTCCTCGCGGCCGCCGAGCCCGAGGAATTCGAGGGCAATATCGTCATGACCGTAAAGTTGAAGAATTTCACCGCCGGCATCCCGCCCGGGACGGCGTTCTACCCGTTGCTCTTCCCGACCCAACGCGGAAAGTACTTCGCGATACACCAACCCGCCGGGCACGGCCGCGACGCCCCGCTTCGTCCACGGAACATACGTCGACGTCGCGAGTGGTGTACTCGCGTTCACCGAGGTCGGCACGCTCGATTCGCGCAGCGAGTTCCTGGCCGACGGGACGATCCGCTTGTGGTGCCGGAGAGGCTGTTCAGCAACACGACGCCCGGTACGATCATCGCGGGCTTCGATGCGCGCGCGGATCGGTGCACAGTCAGCGAGCAGCCGCGACTCGGCGGGACCCGCGAGCTACCGGGTGCGCGGTTCGGATATCTGCAGGGTGATCCCACCGGTGCTGCTCGGTTCGCTTGACGCATCGCCGCAGTCTGGAGGCGCGTCGCTCGCCGTCTCGATCACGGTGTCGGGCACGCCGCCCACAGGCCGCACGCTCCAGTCGTTCACGCTGGACTTTGGTGACGGCACAGCACCAATAGCGGTCGAACCGTTCAACGGCGCAGCGAGCGTCCAGCGCCAGCAAACGTACGCGGCAATGGGCACTTACCGCGCGCGTCTCACAGTGAAGGACTCCACCGGCACCGTGAGTTCGAACGCGGCCAAGCGGACAATCGACGTCATAGATGTGATCTTCAGCTACGGCTTCGAATAAATCAGGGGGCACCGGCGCGGCGACTGCCGCGTCGGTGCACTCTCGCGTACGACGGCCCTCCTGCATCGGCAGGATCACCTGGACTTCCGGGCATTGCATCCTCGGATCGGCC
The DNA here is from genome assembly GCA_043737255.1 of Luteimonas sp. GTDB lineage: Bacteria > Pseudomonadota > Gammaproteobacteria > Xanthomonadales > Xanthomonadaceae > JALYOU01. Next base: position 2,491 of record JAYTAY010000449.1, on the reverse strand, counting down.
CGTGTCGATATTGCTGTTTTTCGCCTCGCTGACGCGCGCAGCACCGCCGATGCCCGCGGTTTCATATGACCGCCACAGCTACTCACGTATAGAAGCTTCAAACGCCCTGAAGATATCCGCTAGATCCAGCAAGCGTTCTTCAATCCGACCGCGCCGATGTTCGAACGAATGACCGGTGAGCTAATCCAGTCCGCACAACCACGTGCGTCGCACGTAGCGAGAGACGCAGTTGTAGTACCCGGGAGCACTAGAATCGACGAGCTGGCTGCGAGCGGTTGTCATGACGACAGCATGCTCGCGTCATCACGGAATCGACGTAGGAATCAGGTGCGTCACGGCGTAGGATCGAACTGGGATTGTGGTTGTCCCGGTTGTCCCGGTCCCGGTCATGGTCCCGGTCGTTCGTGTTCGTGTTCGTACACAGGTCCGGGTCGGCGGCATCGACTCAACAAGACCGATTACGGAAATGCAGCCTGACGTTCGTTGAACCCGCGCAGCTCTGACAAGCAGTACGCAAAAATCAGGACAGCAACATTTGCCGGCAGAAGCCCCAAGAGTCGAGGGCAAAAATCTCACGCGCCCGGAGTTGAAGTGAAATCGCTTACGGCATTTTTAGGCCGCAATCTGGTCATTCCTCAAGCGCCGCTTTTGCGTATAGGAACCCGCGAGCGTCAACAGGAGACACTCCTAGCAGCGCGAGCGTGCCGTCATCCGCTACCGCGAGCGTCTTTGAGACAAGCCAGTTCAATCCCATGATGTTGGAAGCGGCCGCCGAGAACGGCCTCATCAGTACCTGCTGCAACCGGAACACCGCGCCAGGCACTCCGAGCACGCGCACCGGGCGGCCAAGCACTTCTGCGAATATCGCTGCCACATCCCCCCAGCTCAGGAGTTCCGGCCCAGCGAGGTCGCGAGTGGCGTTGCTCAGCGCCGGGTGATCGACGGCCGCAATCAAGGCTTTGGCCACGTCGTCAATCGAGATGAAAGCATGCCGCGTCGCCGCGCTGCCCGGCACGAGCGCAACCCCGTGGCGGTCAATAAGCTGCCCTGTCGCGCCCACAAAGTGCTGCAGGAAGGGCCATCGACGCTTGATCAGTGGCGCAGGATCGCCTCGCGCCGGCAATGCGCTACCGATCAGGGCAAACCAATCGTCCATGAACGGGCCGGCGCGCAGCACCGTGTGGTCGAGCCCGCTGGCAGCGAGCCTCTGCTCGATCAGTCGCTTGGTGCGGAACAGCGGCACGTGGGCGTCGTGCGGCGTTATCGGCAGCGATATCAGGACGAAGCGCCCACTGCGGTTGCGCACGCAGGCGTCAATCAGCGAGGAGTAGCCGCGGTCATCAACTGCTTCGAAGCTGCTGCCGTGAGTGGGGGCTACAGCGTTGGCAGTGGCAATCACCGTGCCCACATCGCGACACGCAGCATCGAGTGTCTCGGGCTGCATCAGGTCACCGATGACCAGTTCGACGCCAGACCGAGGCAAGTGATCTACCTGTGAAGTCGACCGTACCATCGCGCGGACTGGCCGGCCGGCAGCCGCGAGTTGCTGAACGATGCGCGTGCCGAGCTGGCCGCTCGCACCCACTACAAGCACCGGCTTTGAATTCATCGCACGATCTCCATTGGTTACCGGCATTACGATCTGACACGCGAATTGAACCGGCCGCGAAGCGGCTTCGACTTGAATGATTGGCCTGGCCTTACCGCGGCCCTAGCCAAAATTCTCCCCTACGATCTTTCCAGTCTACGGAGATCTCGAAATTCCTATAAGAGTAGTAAACGTAGCCCAGGCTTTCCATGTTAACGCGCAAACCTGCCATCACCGGGTTGCCTATCTGTAGACAACCGGTCAGACCACCCCGGAGAGAACCTGACTAGGGATGCTCTGACTAACTCCGCACAGGCGTCACCGATCCGTCTGCCCCAACAATCTGTTTTCAATCGACGGGGTGATGCCCGCATGGCGTTGGTCAGAACGACGTTCCCCCACTTCGAGTAGCGATCGGGTTTGGAGTCCATGTTCGATGTAGCTGACTTTCGGCCAGCTGTTTCGCATAGGCAGCGGGTGTCAGTCCGCCAAGTGCTTTCTTCGGTCTGTCTTCGTTGTATTCGCGATGCCGCTTGCCTTGCTCCCGGGAAGTCCGAACATCATCGGGCCTCAGTTGCAGCGTGATTTGATGCGCCCACAACAAGATGTCCAGTCAATCTTCGTTCTCTCTCCCGATTATCGCCGCCAATGCGTCGACGTAGAAGCGCTTGGCCAACACCAAGTCGGACACAGGGAGAGAGGTGAAATATGTGACGATCGATCATACCTATCCCAGCATGCCTCACGTTTGACATGAGCGATGGGCCATGGGGCGCGAAGCGGCCGTTGGCACGTCTGTTCGACGGAGTGGTTAGACACCGCGTAACTCATCCGATGCCTCAGGACTGAGCGACCGAGCCTGAATTTCAAAGCGGTTGTCCCAGTATGCGTTGCGACCCCTTA
>JAYTAY010000448.1:0-14039 GCA_043737255.1 Luteimonas sp. | reverse complement strand
TTCGCCGGGCTGCCGCCCGGCGAAACGCTTGCCCAGTCTGGCGACAGCCAACAAGAGAAGCTGCGGGCGGCAAGCCGGCGAAACGCTTGACCATTCTGCAGACAGCCAGTCCTCGCCGAACGGCGATTCAAGAGTGGGACCCTCACTCCCGGCCTCTCTCCCGAGCGGAGAGAGGAGAAAAGCTGGCGAAAGCCAGATGAAAAAAGCGGAATCGTCGCGACGATGAGCGCAGCCCGTGGGGTATTCTGATCGGCGCTGCGCATCTTGCGCCGACTGGCGGAACTGCAAGATTGACAACCCTCTCCACCGCGCATCCATCGGAACTGCGCAAATCCTTCTGGCGTGCGCTGGCGCTGACGGCGCTGGTGGCGACGCTTAACTTCCTGCTGTGGGGTTGGCTAAACCGGCCTACACCGATTGCGGACTGGACCGGGCCGGTTGGCGGGCTTGCCTTCACCGCGTTCCAGCGTTATGGCGATCCGACCAAAAATATTTTTCCCAGTCAGGACGACCTCGCCGAAGACGTGCGCCTGATGTCGACGGTGTCGAAACGTCTGCGTACCTATTCCGCACTCGAGAATCCGGTGGTGCCACGGCTGGCGCGATTGCATGGCATGGACGTGATGCAGGGCGTGTATCTTGATCGTCGCTTTGATCGCAACGAGCGCGAGCTTGATGCGCTCGAAGCCCTCGCCGGCAAGTACGACAACATCACCCGAGCCATCGTCGGCAATGAAGTGCTGCTGCGCAACGACATGAGCGTGGAGCAACTGGTTGGCTACATAGATCGCGCCCGTGCCCACTTGAATATCCCCGTTTCCACTGCCGAACCCATGTTCGTCTGGCTGCGTTACCCGGTGCTGGCGCAGCACGTCGATTTCATCACCATCCATTTGCTGCCGTACTGGGAAAAGAAGCCACGCAAGGATGCGATCAACTTCGTCGTCGGCCAATACAACGAGATGAAGCGACTGTATCCGGACAAGCCCATCGTCATCGGAGAAGTCGGCTGGCCATCCAATGGCGACCGCAAGGACTACGCATTCCCGACCGTCGCCAACCAGGCGCAATTCCTTCGTGAGTGGTTCAATGTGGCTGCCGGCAACAAGATTGACTACTACGTGATGGAAGCGATCGACCAGCCCTGGAAGGAGGCGCACGAAGGCCGCGCCGGTGCGTACTGGGGTATGTTCAACGCCGACCGCGAAGCAAAATTCGGCTTGACCGGTGGCGTAGTTTCCGATCCGTCTTGGCCGATCAAGGCGGTGGCCGCGATCCTGCTGGCCCTGCTGCCGATGTACTGGTTCGCGCGGCATTTCATCCGCTTCCGTATTACCGGCCTGCTGTTCTTCCTGGTCATGATGCAGTTGTGTTCATCGGTTCTGATCTGGTCGGCGACCTTGCCGTACGACTTCTATTTGAAGCCTTTCGACTGGCTGATGCTGACCCTGCTGCTGCCTGCGCAGGTCGCGATCATCCTGGTGCTGCTGATCAACGGTTTCGAGTTCACCGAAGTCATCTGGAACCGACGCTGGTTGCGCCATGCCGGATTGTTGACGCCCGAGCCGGGCGAGCCGCAAGGGTTTGTTTCGGTCCACCTGGCTTGTTACAACGAGCCACCTGAAATGGTGAAACTGACCCTTGACTCGCTGGCCGCGCTCGACTACCAAAATTTCGAAGTGCTGGTCATCGACAACAACACCAAGGACGAAGCCGTCTGGAAGCCGGTGCAGGAATACTGCGAGCAACTCGGTCCGCGCTTTCGATTTTTCCACTTGGCGCCATGGCCAGGCTTCAAGGCGGGAGCGCTCAACTATGGGCTGGAACAAACCGACCCGCGCGCTGAAGTCGTTGCCGTCGTCGATGCGGACTACGAAGTGCGCCGCGACTGGCTACGCGCTCTGACTGGCTACTTCGCCAATCCAAAGGTTGCCGTCGTGCAGTGCCCGCAGGCGCATCGCGACTGGGAGCACAACGCGTTTCGACGCATGGCCAACTGGGAGTACGACGGCTTTTTCCGCATTGGCATGCATCATCGCAACGAGCGCAACGCGATCATCCAGCACGGCACGATGACCATGGTTCGACGCCACGTGTTGGAAAGCACCGGCCAATGGTCGGAGTGGACCATCTGCGAAGACGCCGAACTCGGGCTTCGGCTGATGCACGCCGGCCACGAGTTGATCTATGTCGACGAACTGATGGGCAAGGGCCTCACTCCGGCCGATTTCACCGCCTACAAATCGCAACGCTTCCGGTGGGCGTTCGGCGCGATGCAAATTATGAAGGCGCGGCTGGGCTGGATGACCTTCGAGCGCGCCCGTGGCGATAGCCGTACAAGCATCGCAGCGATGGACGAAGACGCGCTGATCGCCGGCGTCGCGCCTGCTCGTGTGCGCGTGCGCAGCAGCAGGCGAAGCGTAAATGCCGATCCGCGCGATGGTCGCAGCGCTGCTGGCGGGCTGACGATCGGCCAGAAATTCCATTTCCTCACTGGCTGGTTCTCGTGGTTCGCCGATGCGTTGCACCTGGTGTTCACCCTGATGTCTATTGGCTGGACCATTGGCATGATCGGCTGGCCGCAATACTTCACGTTGCCTCTACGATTGTTTCTGGTGCCGATCATCGGCTTCTTCCTCAGCAAGGCGATCTTCGGCATCGTTCTCTATCGCGTTCGCGTGCCGTGCAACTGGAAAGACACCATCATGGCGTCGATCGCCAGCATGGCGCTCAGCCACGCAATCGCGCGTGGCATCTTCACCGGACTTTGGAAAAAGAAGGGTGAATTCGTGGTGACCGCCAAGAGCCGCCGCGTGGGCCGCAAGCCGAATCCGTTCGCCTGCGTGCGCGAGGAGACACTTATGCTGGTCGCATTGGTTTTGGGCATCGTCGGCATGAGCAATGCAATCGGCGTGCAGTACATGGAAGGCAAGCTTTGGATCGCCATCCTGTCGGCGCAAACCATTCCGTATCTGTCGGCGATGATCGCCGCGTGGGTGGCGGCGCGGGCGGGTGACACCGCGATCCGGGTCGCGCCCGCGATTGCGTGAACGACAACTTCGGCGTGCCTTGGTAACCTCGAACTTCGTCGCTACCCATCGCGTCGTACGACAATTTTCGTATTATGCCGAATGCCATGCGCTGGCGTACGCCCAGCCCAAATCGGGAAACTTTTCACAGGACTATTCCCTTCCCGGAAATTTACTGCTATTTTCCAGTTTCTTAACGCAAGCTGACGGCGCGTTAAGCCATCGCGAAAGCGATGTCGGCTAAAACCAGTGGGGCAGTTTTGTGGCACGTCGCTAGCCGACGCGTAACAGGCGGCCGGATCATGAAAATTCTTGGGAGTGACTCAATGACACACAGAAAACTGCTCGCCGCGGTGCGTTTCGCGCTCTACACCGGCGCCGCATCCGCTGCTTTCGTCGCTGCCCCTGCTGTCGCGCAGGACCAGGACGCCAGCAAGCTCGAAACTATCGTCGTGACCGGATCGCGCATCCGCCAGGTCCAACTCGAGACCGAAAGGCCGGTCCTCACAATCACTCGCGCCGATATCGAGAAGCAGGGGTTCCAGTCCGTTTCCGACATCCTGCAGAATGTCAGCTCAGTCGGAACGCCGCCGCTCAGTCGCGCGTCCCCATTGTCGGCCGGTGAAAACGCCGGCGGAACATTCATCAGCCTGCGTAACCTGGGCGCCCAGCGCACCCTGGTGCTGCTCAATGGCAAGCGCCTGGGTATTTCCACCAGCGGCCTGTCCGACATCTCGACCATCCCGACCGCCGCCGTCGAGCGCATCGAAGTGCTCAAGGATGGCGCCTCGTCGATCTATGGTTCCGACGCCGTCGCCGGCGTTATCAACATCATCACCCGCAGCAACTACAGCGGTGCGATGGCCAGCGGCTACTATGGCCAGTACGACGAAGACGACGGCGTAACCACCAAGGGTGATCTGGTCTTGGGCTTCACAGGTGATCGCGGTTCGCTGACCATGGCCGCCGAGTGGGCGAAGGAAGACGCAGTCCCATCGTCAAACCGACCATACAGCGCCTTCCCGCGCTCAGACCGGCACCCGACCGACGGCTGGACCACGGTCAGTCAGTTTGGTGGTTTCACCACCTCCGCCACAACCATGGTCCCGGGCTTGCCTAGCGGAACCCGTGTGATCCTGCGCCCCGGTGGCAATCCGCGCGTCCTCACCGATTACATCCGCCAAGACACCTTCACCGGCTCATGTACCGCTGCCACAGTCTTGAACCCCGGTCCCCAACCTTGCATCCCGGGCAACATCGGCGGCAAGACCAACACCAACAGCCAGACCGACCTGCGTACCGCGCAGGAGCGCAAGGCCCTGTATGTCGACGGCATCTTCAAAATCACTGACGACATCCGCTTCCGCACCAATCTGCTTTACAGCTACCGCGATACCGATCGCCAAGTCGCCGGCTTCCCGCTGCAGGCGACGTCGCCCTCCAGCGGTGGCCCGGCTTCGCTGTCCGCCACCAGCTACTTCAACCCGACCGGCGCACCGATCAGCAACTGGTTTCGCCGAGGCTTCGAGGTTCCGCGCGTCGCTGGCAGCGAACTGACCACCTACCGCTTCAGCGGTGCTTTCGAGGGCAGCTTCGAGATTGGCGATCGTGCTTTCGACTGGGACGTCTCTTACCTCAAGAACGAGAACAAGCTGCTTCAGACCGGCTTCGGCGACTTCAATGTCGCGAATGTCCGCGCCGCTGTCGGCCCCTCGTTCCTCAACGCCCAAGGCCGGGTCCAGTGCGGCACTGCCGCAGCCCCGATCGGTTTCGACGTATGCGTACCGTTCAATCCTTTCCTGCCGTTCGGCACCGTGGGGCAGGGCGGGCTTACCAACAATCCGGACCTGCAGCGTTTCTTCTTCCAGGAACTGCATAGCACGGGCGAGACCGAAACCACGGTGATGGCCGCCAACATCACCGGCTCTATCTTCACCCTGCCGGCTGGTGACCTCAGCTTCGCAACCGGTGTAGAAACCCGCAAGGAAGCAGGTGCGTTCACGCCCGACGCGCTGGCCGTTACCGGCGGCTCGACCACCCTGTCCGCCGGCCCCACCAGCGGCGGTTATAACGTTGACGAGGTATACGCGGAGCTTCAGATCCCGATCCTCGCTGATATTCCGTTCGCCCAGGAGCTGTCCATCAATCTGGCCAGCCGCTTTTCGGACTACGACACCTTCGGCGAAACCACCAACAGCAAGGGCGGCTTCAAATGGCGTCCGATCGAGTCGTTGCTGTTCCGTGGCACCTATGCAGAAGGCTTCCGCGCGCCGACCGTTGCTGACCTGTTCGGTGGCGGCTCGCAGACGTTCTCGTTCTACACCGACCCGTGTGATGTCGTGTTTGGCAGCTCGGCCAACAACGCCACGACTCGCGCCAACTGCACCAACGGTGTGGGAGGTGTGGGCGCGTTGGGCGCAGCAGCCAGCACATATCGCCAGCTTCGCCAGGGCTTCGTCCCGACCACCAGCGCCATTGACCAGACGCCGGTACCATTTACGAGCGGCTCCAACCCAACGCTGACTCCGGAAACTGCCGTTTCCAAGACGCTTGGCCTGGTCTACAGCCCGGACTTCGTGCCGGGTCTGACCTTGGGGCTCGACTGGTGGAATATCCGCATCGAGAACACCGTCGTTGGCGATACCCCGACCACGATCCTCAACGACTGCTATATCCAGGGCATCGCCAGCCGTTGCTCGCCCGCGCTGTTTGTCCGTGACCCGGCCCAGGGCAACATTCCGATCGTGACATTCGGTAGCCGTAATGCCGGTTTCCGCGAAGTTGAAGGCTACGATTTCGACATCGGGTACCGCTTCGCCACGGACAATTGGGGCTCGTTCAACGTCGGGTCGACGACGACCTACACGTCCAGCGATATCTTCATCTCCACCAACGACCCGCGATTCGAACGATCGTCAGTCGGCCTCGGCACCGACTTCCGCATCCGCTCCAACCTCACTGCGGGCTGGGATATCGGCGACTTCGGCGTGAGCTGGACATCACGTTACTTCTCGTCGATCAAGGAAAGCTGTGTTTACTTCACGCCAAACGTGAATGGCGCTCCGCTGGTCACCGAGCCGCACCTGGAGTGCAACGCGATCACCTTTGCTCCCACCGGCGCTTTCCTGCCCGACGGCAGCCCGGCCAGTGGCCTGTCGCGTCGCAATCGTTCCGGTGCGCTTACGTTCAACGACCTGCAGTTCCGCTGGAAGGCTCCGTGGAACGCTACCGTGGCCTTTGGCGCGAACAACGTGTTCAACAAGGTCGGCCCGGTGCTTTACTCGCAGCCGAGTGCGAACACCTCGTACTACGGCGGCTTCGATATCGGACGTTTCTACTACGCTCGCTACACGCAGCGTTTCTAGAAGCATCTGGTGTAGCTGCACCGTTCCGGCGCAAGCCGGGGCATCCAATGTCAGACTTGGGCCCCCTCACCGGGGCCCATTTTTTTGAATGGTAAATTCTGAAGCAGGATATTCATGGAGCGCGATTCATGCCCTCACGACTAAATCGCGTGTTGCCATTGCTGCTGTTGGTTGGCGCCGGCGTTATCCTTCTTGCCAGCGGCTGGCTCGACCGGCTGAGGCCCGAAGCCTTGATCACCACGCATGCTGAATTGCGGCAGCAGGTGGAAAGCCATCGACTGCAATCTGGTCTGATCCATGTGTTTGCGTTGGCGTTAGTGGTGGCGACCGCGATGCCAGGAGCGCTGTTACTGGTCCTGGCTGGCGGTTTGATGTTTGGCGCCGTTGCCGGGACACTGCAATCACTTGTTGGTGTCTGCCTAGGCGCGATCATTCTGTTCTTCGCCAGTCGCCACGCATTCGAAGGGGGCACGCGCACAGTGCCCGCGCTGGTCGAACGCATCCGCGCGAGCTACCAGGCGCACCCATGGAGTTACACGATGTTTCTGCGCCTCGTGCCCGTGCTCCCGTTCGGCGCAGTGACGCTCGCGCTGGCCTGGCTGCGTTGCCCGCCGCGGCTTTTTCTGATGACTACCCTGCTTGGCAGTCTTGCCATGTTGTCGCTGCAGTCGATGATTGGCGCAAATCTGGTCGAGCTGCTCGCCCGCGACGGCGGCTGGTCACCACGCAGCTTGCTCGCTCCGGGGATCTTGTTGCCCAGTGTCGCGTTGGCCTTGCTCGCTCTGACGCCGTTGCTCGTCGAGCGCCTGCGACTGATTTCTTCATCGCGCTCCGCTAGGGAGTAGCGCTTGACCAGTCTCGCGACAGCCAACAAAAGAGAAGCGGGCGGCAGCCGGCGAAACCCTTGACCAGATTGGCGACAGCGAATCAAAAGAGCGACGCAGCAGGCCGGCGAAACAGTCGACCAGTCTGGAGACAGCCAGCCAGGGATATGCCGCACGCAGGTCCATCGTTAAAAAGCGGATAAGCCCAAAAAGGCCTCTCGCGACTGCGCGAGTCAGGACCAAGCTGGTATAACGGTCAGCCACACCCCACGACGATCGAAACGCATGCGACTACGCATTCCGCTCGCCGCGCTGTTGTTCCTTGCCGGCCCGGCGTGGCTGTCGGAATCCGCGTTGGCCGCGAAAATCACGGTTGACGTCAGCGGCCTCGACCCTCCACTGGATGATGCCGCCGTCGTGGCGATAGAGATCACCCAGTACGTTGACCGCGACGTATCCGCAACGCAGGCTCAGCGACTGCATGACCGCGCCGAAGGCCAGATTCAGACCGCGCTGCAAGCGTACGGCTACTACCACGTGAAGGTGGAAGGTGAGCTGCGAAAGGTGGGTGAAAACTTCATATCGGAGTTGAAGGTCGATCACGGCGAACCTGTGACCATCGCTGAATCCAAAGTGGTCGTCGACGGCGATGCGATGGATCGCCAGCGCGTGATGAAGGCAGTCGACGGATTCCATCCCAAGGACGGCGAGGTGTTCGACCACGCCATTTACGAGCGCAGCAAGACCGAAATTACCGCCGCGTTGTTCAGTGCCGGCTACCTTGATGCGCTGCTTGAGCGCCATCGGGTCGAGGTGACCCGCGATGCCAACAGCGCCGTCATCGATCTCTACTGGAAGGCTGGCCCGCGCTACAAATTCGGCGAGACCACGTTTGACGAAAGCCAGTTCGATGAACGTTTCCTCGAGCGCTACATCCCCTACGAGAGCGGTGATTGGTACTCGCAAGAGGAATTATTGCAGTTGCAACAAGGCTTGATAGACGCCAACTATTTCTCGATTGTCCAGGTCCAGCCCGATTCCGAAAAAGCCGTCGACGGCGTGGTTCCAATCAACGTCCTGCTCGCGCCCGCCAAGCGCAATGTCTATACCGGGGGCGTGTTCGTTGGTACCGATACGGGCCCCGGTGTGCGCGGCGGTGTCGAGAGGCGTTGGGTGAATCGACAGGGGCACAAAGCGAAAATCGAAGCGCTGCTGGCGCAGCGTCTTACAACGCTCACGGGTCTATACAGCATTCCCAAACCCGGCAAGGACAACCACAGCTGGAACTTCGGCGCGAAATATCGCGACGAAAATACCGACACCAGTACATCGAAAACCCTGCGCCTTGCCGCCACCGATTCACGTATCTGGCGTGGCTGGACGCGTACCTACGGCCTGCAATTCCTGGCCGGTAATTTCGAGGTCGCCGAGATCAAGGGCAAGACGACGCTGCTCTATCCAGAAGCATCGCTTGCGAGGAAATATGCCGACAATCCCAATTTCCCGCGCAAGGGCTGGTCGTTGACATTCGCCGCACGCGTAGGTCTGGAAGGTGTTTTGTCCGATACCAATTTTGCCCAGGTCACGGCGGACGGAAAGTGGATCACCGGCGTTGGAAAATTGGATCGGTTCATTGCTCGCGGTTCCATCGGCTACACGCAGGTCGGAGACTTCAACGCCTTGCCGCCGGAACTTCGCTTCTTTGCTGGCGGCGATCGGTCCATCCGCGGATTCGGCTACCAGACCGTTGGACCGCTCAATGCCGATGCGAAAGTCATTGGCGGTGAAACGTTGCTGGTGGCCAGTTCCGAATACGAACATTTCTTCACGCCGACCTGGGGCATGGCCGGTTTCATCGATGCCGGTGACGCCTTCAGTGGTACTGAATTCGAGGCCAAGGTGGGTGCTGGCTTCGGTCTGCGCTGGCGCTCGCCCGTGGGCATGGTGCGCGTCGATCTTGGCACGCCGATACGAGGTCGCAATCCGGATGATTCGCGTGTTCAATTGCACGTCGTGATTGGTCCGGACCTGTGAAGGGCTCGCCCGGCATGAAATGGTTGAAGTGGTTCGGCATTGTGTCGGCGAGCTTGATCCTGATCGTCATCCTTGTATTGTCGTGGGTGTTGTTTACCCAGTCGGGCGCAAGGTTTGCGCTGGAGCGTGCGGTCGGTTCGATGCAGGGCACGCTGAGCTACGAGAGAGCCAGTGGAACCCTGGTCAGTCCGCTGCGGCTTGAAGGTATTCGTTTCAACGATCCGGTGAAAGGTGTTGATGCCCGGGTCGCTAGCGCCGAGGTGAAGGTTTCGCTGAGCCGACTGTTCTCCGGTCGCATGCAGATCGACGAGGTGACGGTCAACGGCATCGACCTGCAGTTGACCACCGTCGCGCCCCAACCCGTCGAGCCCTCCGATCCGTTCACGCTGAAGCCGCCGATTGATATCGTGATTGATCGTCTGCGCATCGACAACGCGAGAGTCACGCAGGACGGCAACCCGGTATTCGCCGCCGATTCGTTCCAGACCGGTGTGGCCTGGACCAGCGACGGCATCGCTGTGCATGAACTGGCCCTGCGCTCGCCCGCTGGCTCGGTCGATGTCGACGGCACGCTGACCACCGCGTCTGGCTATGGCGGCAAAGGCAAGGCGGCGTTTTCGTGGAAAGTCGGCGAAGCAACCTACGCCGGCGTACTCGATGCCGACAGCGATGGCGGCAAGGGCGATATCGAATTGGCCTTGAGCCAGCCGATTGCGGTGACAGTGAATGGCACGATCATCCAGAGCGATGAGCTGCCATGGACCTTGCAACTGGTTGCCCCTGAATTCAGCGCCGACAAGCTGATCGCCGATAGCCCGATCAAGACGTTGTCTGCATCATTGCAGGGCTCGGGTGATCTCACGCAAGGGACAGTTAATGGCGTGATCGCTGTCGATGGTCGCCGCATCCAGATCGAGCCTCTGCGCTACGGTCTCGTCGACGATGTGCTGAGCATCGACGCATTGACCCTTAAATCCCCCGATGTCGCTGGCGTAATCAACGCGACGGGCAGGGTGCAACTGAAAGCAGAACCGGTTTCAGCGGAGCTGCTGCTGGACTGGAACGACTTGGTCATACCCAAAGACCTGGCCGGCCAGGTGCTCGCCAGCCACGGCAAGATCAACGCCGGCGGCAGCGCAGACGCCTTCCACGCAGACGGCAATATATCGATCGGGCCGCCCGGTGAGCTCTCTGATCTCGTCATCAAGCTCAACGGCACGCCAAAACAGATATTGCTCGACACGCTGGCCCTGAAGCAGGCCAATGGCGGGCTCGATGCCAGTGGCACGGTCACACTGCTACCGCAGATTGGTTGGGACATCAAGGCGAACGCGACCAAGCTCGATCCTGGCGCGTTCGCGAAGGCCTGGAAAGGCGCGCTCGATTTCGACCTGGCCAGCAGCGGCAGCTTTGGCGACAAAGGCCCGACTGTGACCATAAAACTCGATCGCCTTGGCGGCACATTGCGGCAGCGTCCCGTATCGGGTCACGCCGATCTCACGATCAAACCGGAATTCAATGTCAATGGTTCGCTCGACCTGCGCTCCGGCAAGAGTACGGTCGCCATCGTCGGCCGCGGCGGCAACCAGACCGACGCCAACATCAAACTGGCGATTGGCGACCTCGGCGACTGGATGCCCGACGCCTCTGGACAGCTGGACGGCGATTTCCGCGTGCAGGGCAAATGGCCTGGACTGGACATAAATGGCGTAGCCCACGGCAGCACGCTCCGCTTTGGCGATACACGTATTGCCGCGCTCGATGTAATTGCCGGCATCAACAACCTCGACAGGCCATCCGGCAAGCTCGACGTGAAGGCGGCCCGTTTGATCAGCGGCAGCGCCAGTTACGAATCGATCAATCTGCAAGCCGAAGGCAGCCAGTCATCACACAAGTTGACTCTGCGCGCGACCGGCAAGCCGGCAAACCTGTCACTGCGACTGGATGGCAGCAGCGAACGTGATCGCTGGAACGGAACCCTGACGCAATTGATGCTTGACGCCAAGGACGTGCCGACCTTCAACCTAGCCGCGCCTGCGCAACTCGCTTGGGACGGCAAGAAGTTCTCCGCCAGCGATACATGCCTGGTCGGCGATACGACACGCCTGTGCGTTGTCGGCAGCGGTGGCGCGGATGGCAGCATGGACGCGCGCTATCGGCTTGAGCAATTGCCGCTCGCACTGATCACGAAACTCGCCGCCAGCGACGCGCCCATCCGCGCGACGGGTATGATCGACGGCAGCGGCAGCATCCAGCGCACGGCCAAGGGCGCGTTGAGTGGCAACGCAAACATTGGATCGGCCAGCGGTCGCGTCAACTGGGTTGGCGCCGACGGCGCCGAGCCGCGAGAAATGCTCAGCTACACCGCGTTCGCGATCGATGCGGACCTCAGCACGAATGCGACCACGGCGACGGTCAAGGCGAATCTGGATCACCAAGGCAACATCGACGGACGGATCGCGATCAACGGGCCGCTCGAAGCAACGTCGGGACTGTCCGGCCAGTTGACCATGAAACTCAACAGCCTCGAATTCATCGAGCTGTTCACCAGCGAAGTGGCCAACGTGCAGGGCACGGTCGAGGCTGATTACAGCATCGCCGGCACGCTGGGACAGCCCGCGTTGAACGGCGCGCTGCGCCTGCGCGACTTCGTATCCGAAGTGCCGATTGCGGGCCTGAAGCTCAGCGACGGCGACATCATCGTGCGTGCGCTTGATGCCCAGCAATTCGTCGTCGAAGGTTCGATCAAATCCGGCAAGGGCACGCTGACGTTCGGCGGCAACGGCGGGCTTGCCAGCGACGCGCCGATCAGGGTCACCATCAAGGGCACCGATGTGACAGCGGCGAATATCCCGGCCGCGAAGGTGATTGTGTCACCTGACTTGGTGATCGAGCGCGGCGCGGATGGCCTGCTTATCACCGGCAGCGTCGACATTCCCAGCGCGGACGTGAATCTCGAAAATCTCCCCGGCGGTGGTCCGACTGGCAACTCTCGTTCGGCCGACGTCGTTATCGTTGATGAGGAAACATCGAAGAGCGCGACCGCCCTTCCGATCACGGCGCGCGTCACGGTCTCGTTTGGCGACAACGTCAAAGTGGTCGGGCTCGGGTTCGACGGCACCGTGAAGGGTCAGCTATCGGTCATTGATATTCCAGGTCGCACCACGGTCGGCACCGGTACGCTCAACGTCGGCGGGACCTACAAGGCTTACGGGCAGGATCTGAAAATCGAGCGCGGCCGCGTGCTGTTTGCTGGCACGCAGATTGACAATCCAGGTCTCGACATTCGTGCCGTTCGAGAGATTCGTGGTGAAGACATCAAGGTGGGACTCGACGTGCGCGGAACCGCGAAGATCCCGGTGCTGACCGTGTTCTCCGATCCGGTGATGGAGCAATCCGAAGCGCTGTCCTACCTGCTCACCGGCAAGCCCTTGTCTGGCTTGAACAGCGGCGAAGGCGATATGCTCGGCTCGGCGGCGCGCGCACTCGGAACGGCAGGCGGCGACTTGCTGGCCAAGAACATCGGCTCCAAGCTGGGCGTCGACGACATTGGTGTTTCCGACAACGACACACTGGGCGGTGCGGCATTTACGATTGGCAAATACCTGTCTCCGAAGTTATATCTCAGCTACGGAGTCGGAATATTCGACCCGGGCGAAGTCGTTACCCTGCGTTACATCTTCAGCCCGCGCTGGAATTTCGAAACCGAGAATTCCACCAAGGGCAACCGCGCCGGTATCAACTATCGTTTCGAGAACTGATGGGCAGCCTGTTGAGCGCACGAAGCATTCCATGACGATTGCCATCTATTCCCATCTGGCGTGCCTGGAACATCTGTTGTTGCCAGGCCACCCCGAATCTCCGGATCGGCTGCGCGCGGTGCTCGGCGCGCTCGATCACGAACGCTATGCCGCGATTGAAAGAATCGACGCGCCGATGGCGACGCGGGAGCAATTGTCACGCGTGCATCACGCAGACCTGATCGCGGAAGTGCTTGATGGGCCCAACCTGCCGTACCGGCAGCTCGATCCCGATACGGCGATGACGTCAGGTTCCGCAGAAGCTGCGTTGCGTGCTGCCGGTGCCGTCTGCGCGGCCATTGACCACGTGATGTCCGGCGACACGCGCCGCGCATTCTGCGCCGTCAGGCCGCCCGGCCATCACGCCACCGCCGACTCCGCGATGGGCTTCTGCCTGTTCAACAGCGTTGCTGTTGGTGCCGCCCATGCCATCGCCGCGCATGGTCTTTCACGCGTGGCGATCATGGATTTCGATGTCCATCATGGCAACGGAACGCAGGACATTTTCTGGAACGATCCGCGGGTCCTCTACGCATCCACCCACCAGTCGCCGCTGTATCCAGACACCGGGCGCGTTGATGAACATGGCAGCGCCGACAATATCGTCAATGCGCCGCTGCCACCCGGTGCAGGTTCTGCCGAATTCCACGCTGCCATCGAATCGGTCGTGTTGCCTGCACTGGATGCATTCGCGCCCGAGCTGCTGATTATTTCCGCCGGGTTCGACGCGCATCGACTTGATCCGCTCGCCAACTTGAACCTGGAAGGCGATGACTATCGCTGGGTAACCAAGCAACTTGTCGCGCTCGCCGAACGCCATTGCAGAAGCCGCATTGTGTCTAGCCTGGAAGGCGGCTACAGCATCGCGGCGCTGCGTGAGTGCACGCAGGCGCATGTGGATGCGCTCATCCGCTGACGCTTTGGCCGGTTTGCGCTGGCATGCGCATTGTCTCGGCGTGCCTCCCATGCGTAAGTGGCTCTCGCCCG